>JACCUL010000044.1 GCA_013811855.1 Acidimicrobiia bacterium | reverse complement strand
GCCCACCGGTGGCGGCACCGGGACGGCACGATCGCCCACCACCTCGAGGCGCTCGAGGCGTGTGACGTGGTCCCGATCTACGGCATCCCGTGCACCGGCCTCGCCCGCACGCTCACCGACCTCGGATCGGTGTGCGGCGATCCGCTCGTCGTACGGCGCGCGCTCACCGATGCGCGGCGCCGCGGGACCAGCCTGCGGTGGGTGCAGTCGACGGCCGAGCGGCTCCATCGCCCCGGTCAGCGCGGCTCGGGCACGCTCCTGCGCCAGCTCGCCGCCATCCCATGTGAGGGGCGCGTTCCGGACTCGTGGTTCGGGGAGCTGCTCGCGCTGTGCATCGCCGACGTCAAGCTCGGGCGGGTGGTCCCGCAGTACGAGATCCGCCGCGCCGACGGACGCTTCGTCGCCCGGACCGACATCGGGCTGCCCGCCGTCCGACTCGGGCTCGAAGCCCGCAGCCGGCGCTGGCGGCGCGAACTGTGACCTGGATCGGGTCACCGGTTCTGGGTCACACTTCGCGGTCACGAGAGTCATGAGAGGCCGACGATCTCGCCGTGCTCGTCGATGTCGATGATCGCCGCGGCCGGGGTCGTGCCGAGGCCGGGCATCGTGCGCATCTCGCCGCAGATCGGGTACACGAACCCGGCGCCGACCGAAGCCCTGGCCTCGCGGACCACCATCGTGTGGCCCGTCGGCGCGCCCTTCAGCGAGGAGTCGGCGGAGATCGACAGGTGGGTCTTGGCGATGCACACCGGCAGCGACCCGAACCCGTTGCGCTCGTACGTGCCGAGCTGCTTGCTCGCCGCCGGCGTGTACTCGACCCGCTCGGCGCCGTAGATGGTCGTGGCGACGGCCTCGATCTTGTCCTTCAACGTCGCCGAGTCCGAATAGAGGAAACGGAAGCCGCTGCGCTCCTCGCAGGCGTCGACGACGGCCTCGGCCAGGTCGGTGGCGCCGATCCCGCCGTCGGTGAAGTGCGTGCACACGGCCACCCGTGCCCCCATCGCCTCGGCGACCCGGCGGATCGTGGCGTGCTCGGACGGGTGGTCGGTGGGGAAGGCGTTGATCGCCACCACCGGCGTCACGCCGTGGACCTTGACGTTCTCGATCTGCTTGGCCAGGTTGGCTGCGCCGGCCTCGACGTCGGCCGGGTTCTCGGCCAGCAGGTCCTCGGGCAGCGCCTTGCCGGCGACGATGCGGTACTTGCCCGAGTGGGCCTTCAGCGCCCGCACGGTGGCGACGAGCACCGCGGCGTCGGGGCGCAGTCCGGAGACCCGGCACTTGATGTTGAAGAACCGCTCGGCGCCCATGTCCGCACCGAAGCCGGCCTCGGTGATCAGGTAGTCGCCACCGCGGATTCCGATGAGGTCGCCGACGATCGACGAGTTGCCGTGGGCGATGTTGCCGAACGGGCCGGCGTGGACGATGACCGGCGTGTTCTCCAGCGTCTGCAGCAGGTTCGGCTTGATCGCCTCGCGCATGATCACCGCCATCGAGCCGGCGCCGTGCAGTTGCTCGGCCGTCACCGGGTCGCCGCTGTTCGTGTAGCCGACGACGATGCGCCCGAGCCGGGCCCGCATGTCGTCGAGCGACGTCGACAGGGCCAGGATCGCCATCACCTCGGAGGCCGCCGTGATGTCGAAGCCGGTCTGGCGGACGACGCCGTCTTCCTTGGCGCCGAGCCCCACGATGACATTGCGCAGCGCGCGGTCGTTGACGTCGAGCACCCGCCGCCACGTGATGTTGTTCGGGTCGAGCCCGAGCTCGTTGCCCTGGTGGAGGTGGTTGTCGAGCATCGCCGACAGGAGGTTGTGGGCGGCCGTGACGGCGTGGAAGTCGCCGGTCAGGTGCAGGTTGAGCAGCTCCATCGGGATGACCTGGCTGTAGCCACCGCCGGCGGCGCCGCCCTTGATGCCGAACGTCGGGCCCATCGAGGGCTGGCGCAGGCTGATGACGGCCCGCTTGTCGATGTGCGCCATCGCCTGGCCGAGGCCGACGGTGGTCGTCGTCTTGCCCTCGCCGAGCGGCGTGGGCGTGATGGCCGTGACAACGACGTACTTGGCGGCCGGCCGATCGGCCAGCTCGTCGATGGCCTCGAGCTTGATCTTGGCCAGGCTCGACCCGTACGGCTCGAGCAGGTGCTCGCCGATCCCCATCAGCGCGGCGATCTCGGGCAGCGGGTTGGCGGTGGCGGCGCGAGCGATCTCGAGGTCGGACGGGAACGGCATGGCGCGATCTTCGCGGATCACGAGGCGTTCCACAATACGGACCCGTCCCGTTGTGCGGAACAGCCCGAGGGGGGCGTCGCGCTACTCTGCGGACGTGGCCCGCCACCGTTACGCCCCACTCGCCCGCCTCACCACCCCCCTCGTGCGCGACGGCGGCCGGCTGCGCCCGGCGTCGTGGGAGGAGGCCCTGACCAGGGCGGCCGACGGCTTCCGCACCGCCCGCGATGAAGCCGGCCCGTCCGCCGTCGGCTTCTTCTCCTGCTCCAAGTCGACGAACGAGATGAACTACATCGCCCAGAAGTTCGCCAGAGCGGTCATCGGCACGAACAACATCGACTCGTGCAACCGCACTTGACACGCGCCCTCCGTGGTCGGTCTGGCCACCGTGTTCGGAGCAGGTGGGGGGACCTCGTCCTATGCCGAGGCCGAGGACACCGACGTCATCGTGCTGTGGGGGTCCAACGCGCGTGACGCCCACCCCATCTTCTTCCACCACGTGCTCGCAGGCGTCCGCAACGGCGCCACGCTCTTCGTCGTCGACCCGCGGCGTAGCTCGACGGCCCAGTTCGCCGACGTCTGGCTCGGGCTCCACGTCGGCACCGACGTGGCGCTGTCCAACACCATCGCCCGCGAGATCGTCCACGCCGACCTCGTCAACACGGCCTTCGTCGACCGGGCCACGACCGGCTTCGCCGAGTACGCGGCGTCCGTCGAGGAGTGGACGCTCGAACGCGGCGCCGCGGTCACCGGCGTCCCGGCCGAGGCGATCCGCGAGCTCGCCCACGCCTTCGCCCGCGCCGACCGGGCGCAGGTGTGCTGGACGCTCGGCATCACCGAGCACCACAACGGCGTCGACAACGTGCTGGCGCTCATCAACCTGGCCCTGCTGTGCGGCCACGTCGGGCGCTGGGGCTCGGGGCTCAGCCCGCTGCGGGGACAGAACAACGTCCAGGGTGGGGGCGACATGGGCGCCCTGCCGAACAAGCTGCCCGGCTTCCAGGACATCATCGACGACGAGGCCAGGGCCAGGTTCGAGGCCGTGTGGGGCGTCGAGGTCCCGGCGCACAACGGCTGGCACCTCACCCAGATGTTCGAGGCCATGGGCCGAGGCGACCTGCGGGCGCTGTTCGTGATCGGCGAGAACCCGGCCCAGTCCGAGGCCGACGGCCAGCACGCCGGCGAGCTCCTCGGCGCGCTCGACCACCTCGTCGTGCAGGACATCTTCCTGACGAAAACGGCCCAGCTGGCCGACGTCGTGCTGCCGGGGTCGGCGTCGTGGTGCGAGAGCAACGGCACGGTGACCAACTCCGAACGCCGGGTGCAGCTCGTCCGCAAGGCGCTCGACCCGCCGGGAGACGCCCACGACGACATCGAGATCCTGCTCGATCTGGCGCGACATCTCGGCCACGACTGGGACTACGGCCCGGCCGAGGAGCGCAGCGAGCGGATCTGGGACGAGCTGCGCTCGCTCTCGCCGATGCACGCCGGCATGACGTACCGGCGGCTTGAGGAGCTCGGCGGCATCCAGTGGCCCTGCTACCTCGAGGACCGCATCGAGCCGTCGTACCTCCACGGGCGGCTGTGGGCCGACGATCCGGCCGACCGTGGGCGCCTGGCGCCGTTCAGCGTGGTGGTCGACGACCCGCCGGTCGACCGGCTCGACGACGACTTCCCGCTGCGCCTGACCACGGGGCGGCACCTCGACTCCTTCAACACGGGCGTGCAGACGGCTGGCTACCGCAGCCCCAACCGGCGTGGGGAGACCGTCGACGTGTCGCCGGAGGACGCCGGGCGGCTCGGCATCGCCGATGGCGACGTCGTGCGGATCTCGTCCCGACGCGGCGAGGTGCGGGCGCCGGCCAGGGTGGACACGGCACTGCGCCCCGGGCTGGTGTTCATGACGATGCACTTCCCCGACGAGGTCGATACGAACGTGCTGACGATCGAGGCCACCGATCCGAAGTCGGGGACGGCAGAGTTCAAGGCCACGGCGGTCCGGATCGACACGCTCGACACGCTCGACCCGTCGTGGACCTGAAGGTCGGTCGGGTCGAGGCGACGGCCGACGAGCGGGCCGCCGTCGACGCCGTGCTCGGCGCGAACGACACGAGCGGGCGCCGGCGCCTGCGTGTGACAGTGACCGGAGGCTCGGGACCGTACGGCACCGGGCGCGGTGACGCGGGCCCCAACC
>JACCUL010000038.1 GCA_013811855.1 Acidimicrobiia bacterium | reverse complement strand
CGCGTTCACATTGTGGAAGTCGCGGTTCGAGTCCGGCATCGCCCACCCGAAACGGTCTGCTCGGCATGTTCCTCCGGCGACTGACCGTTCCGGTGACCGATCGCTATCTGTCCGCGTCACGGTCGATTCCGAGAATCAGCGCGAGGGCCGCCTCGATCTGCTCGATGGTCACCGGCTCGACGGCTCCGATTCGGCGCGTGAACCGCGAGGCGACGACGGCTCTGAGCGCCCTGCAGATAGCGAGACTCGGACGGTCCACACCGGTGGTCAGCGCAATCTCGACCCGGAGTGCCGACGGCGCCAGCGAGCTGGACAGTGGGACGACCACGATCAGGTCGGCCGGAGAGCCCGAGCTCAGTTCGTCGACCGAGACGACGACCGCAGGGCGGGTCCTGCCCGGCTCACCAGCGCGCGCTGCGCCGAGCGTGACGAGCCAGATCTCTCCACGGCGCGGAACGTCAGTCGAGGCCATCCTCGAGCGTGGCTTCCCACTCGCACACCTCGGCCTGGGCTTCGGGGTTCTGTGCGTCGATGCGGTTGGCCTCACGCTCTGAGCGCCAGACGGCTGCGCGTCGACGCTCGTCCGCGATCTCGGCCAGCAGCGCTGCCACCGATACTCCCCGCTCGCGGGCCTGCTCGGCAAGGAGGTCGCGGGTCGAGCGTGTCACCCGGATCGTACTCGTCTGGGCCGCCATGTCGCTGAATGATAGCGCCTAGACGTAGCGCCGCGGAGTCGCCGGCGAGGCCAAGCTGTTGGAGACCAACCGGGCGAAGAGGCCTCCGGACCTGACCTCGGACCCGGAGCGGATGGCCCGCACACTCGTGCTGTGATCGCGCGACGAGCACTGACCGCACGGATACTGGTTGCTTGTTACACGGGGTCGGCCTCAGCGGCGAGCCCCTGTAGGTGCCCGTCTATCGCGACGATCAGCCGTACCCGTTGACCGGCCGGCTCGAGCCGAACATGGTCGTGTGCGTGGAGAGCTACATCGGCGACGCCGAGTCCGGTCGGCAGGAACCCCCGCCGCGCCGCCCGCCGGTCTGGGGTGACACAACAGGTGTTCTGTTATTGGATCTCGATGTGACACCCTGCTACTACGATATTAGCATGGCGACGGTGGTCGAACGGCTGGGCGATCTGGGAGATCTGCTCGACGAGCTCGCCGCGGCGGATCTCGACACGCTGAGCGACGGCGAGCTCGACACCTTGACCATCGGGCTCGAACGGGCGCGGTCGCGTCTCGCGCTCATCGCCGCCATCCCCCTGGCCCGTTGGGATGCCAGGGCGGTGTGGGTCACCGACGGGTCGCGCAACGCCTCGTGCCGGCTCAGCCGCGACACTCGCTCGTCGATCAACACCGCCCGACGCCAGCTGGTCCGCGCCCACCACCTCGCCGACATGGCGCCCACCGCCGCCGCCATCCTCGCTGGCGAGCTGTCCATCGACCACTTCGACCTGTTCGCCCTGGCCCGTTCCGACCGCGAGGCGCACTTCGCCCGCGACGAACAGACCCTCGTCGCCGAGTGCTCCAAGCTGCGGTTCGGCGACGCCGTGCAGGTCGCCAACTACTGGAAGTACCGCGCCGACGCCGAACGGACCGAAACCGAAGCGGCCGAGCGCAACAAGCTGCACGCCGCGACCACCCTCGGCGGCACGGTCGTGCTCAACGGCGAGCTCGATGCGGTGTCGGGAGCGGTCGTCACCAACGAGCTGGACCGCCTGATGCGCCAGATCAAGTTCGAGGATGTCCAGCTCGGTGTCGGCCGCACCGTCACCCAGCGCCGCGCCGCCGCGCTCGTCGAGATGGCCCGACGCTCATCGGGGGCGACGGGGCTCAGCGCCCGCCCGTTGTTCAACGTGCTCATCGGCGACGACACCCTCTCACGCCTGTGCGAACTCTCGAACGGCACCGTCGTGACGCCGGGGTCGTTGGTGCAATGGCTGCCCGAAGCGGTGGTCGAAACGGTCGTGTTCGACGGGCCGCGGACGGTGACTTCGGTATCCAAACGGCGCACCTTCGTCGGCGCCGTGCGCACCGCGGTCAAGGTGCGCGACAGGGCCTGCCAGCACCCCTCGGGCTGTGACGTGACGATGGACGACTGCGACGTCGACCACATCGTCGCCCACGCCGCCGGCGGGGCGACCAGCCAGTTCAACGGCCGGCTCGAATGCCCCACCCACAACCGCCACGCCGACCGCCACGACCACCACGCCACCCCCGACCCACCACGACAGGTCACCTTCCCGACGACCTTCGCGCCCGCCTGCGCTGGCACCACCACCGCACCGAGACGAGCGGCCCCGACGACGGACCGGCGCCTGCCTGATCTGATGCGATCCGCAACCGGCGGCGCGTCTCGTCGAGGCGCGCCGCCGGCGCTGATGTCATCTCGTGACCCCGAGAGCACCCTGGTCAGGGTGTCCTCGGTGCCGGTGAACCCTTCGAACGGGTTGAACGTGTCCTCGCCGAAGTCGACGTCGACGTCGTCGGCGGTGCCGCCGAGCCCGTCGGGTCCGACGCCGTAGAGCACCGGGAAGTTGCCGCCCTGGTCCATCAAGTTGGCCTGGTCGTTGAACTGGTCGACGTGCCAGTTGCCGAAGAACTGTCACACGGGGTCGTCTGACCTGCGGTTTCGCCATGTTCTGTTGTCTGACCTGCGGTTTCGCATCTCGCCAGTTCTCACCGTTTCACGCCTCAACTCGTCGCGCTGTGTCACGGCCGTGTCAGGGGCCATTGCCGTCTTAGTCACCTGCGACGTAGTCGGCCGCGCGCGCCGCCGCAACGGAAGCCACTGGCGAGCAACCGTTATCTACCTTGGAGAACGGGGGCACCGCCTGACCGGCGAGAGAAGGTCCGCCGTCGCGCCGAGGAGCTCTACTATCGCTCTAATGCAGACGAGCTACGGGATCCACGTGACGCGGGATGGCGCTCACTACAAACAAGTAGACGATCACGACGATCGAGGCTACGGGTCCTCCGATAACTGGACATGCGCCGACGGACGGTGGCGGACATCCAGCGACCCGCTGCCTTATCCCACCAAGATGGTGGAATCCGGTCCTGGCGCAGGACCCGAGTACTGCCCCGTTTGCACAGGCGACGTGGTCGGGGACTGGTGGTCGTAGGTCGTGCCAGTCGGCGCGACGGGTGGGGGAGTTCGCCGTCCGCTCGCGTCGAGCGAGGTGACGGCCGGAGGTTGACACCAGCGTTACAGCGACGAACTGCTGACTCAGGGTACGGCGATGAGCTGCTCGCATCCCTCTGCGGTATCGAGTCCTTCGCCTCCGTCGCAGAGGTCGTTTGCCCCGGCGCCGCCATCGAGAGCGTCGTCGCCCCGCTCGCCGAGCAAGTGGTCGTCGTCTTGACCGCCGAGGAGGCTGTCGTCGCCGACGCCGCCGCTTAGGTCGTCATCACCCACGCCGCCGCTGAACACGTCGTACCCGTCGAAGTCGATGAACAAGTCGTCCCCATTAGCGATGATGTCGTTACCGGGTCCGCCCCGGGCCGTGTCATCCCCGGCGCCGGCGATGATTCGATCGCTGCCGTGGCCTCCGAGCAAATAGTCGTTGCCTTGGTCGCCGGCAAGGCTGTCGCCGCCGAGACCGCCGAGGTAGTCGTCTCGGCCGCGGCCAAGGATGTAATCGTTCCCAGAGCCTCCCAGCAACACATTGGCATGACCATCCCCCAACAACATGTCATCGGAGTCAGTGCCAAACAATGTTCTCGACGGCGCTCACCGCATCCGCACCGCGCCCGTACATAACAAACGCCGCCAAGTCCACTCGTATCGCATGGCCGGGCTGGCGGACACGGACCGTGTCTCTACCTCGGCCGCCGTGCAACAGGTCGTCGCCTGTCTGGTTAAAGATCGTGTCATCACCGAGACCGCCAAAGAACCGATCGTTGCCGCTGGGACGCAGCGCACGGAAGGTGGCGGATAACTCGTCGTTGCCGGCACCGCCCGCCACTACGTCATTGCCGGTCCCGCTGTGGACCACGTCGTCGTCGTCACCAGCCCGGATCGAATCGTTGCCACTGTTGCCAGCGATCAGATCGTCGCCCGGCCCGCCAGCGATCTTGTCGTCGCCTCGATGGGCTTGAATGAGGTCGCGCGCTCGCTCGCCGGGCCAATCCCCTGACGAGGCCGTCACCGCCCCGCTTCGTAGGGTGACGGTCGTGCGAAAGCTGGGCGCCGAGCAGATCGCGGCGCTGCTCGACGCCTTCGACCACTGGCAGCGATACGACTTCGCAACGCGTACTGCGGACGAGGTCGCCGAGTCTTTCGGCGTGAGGAAGGAAACCATGTACCGGTATGTGCGCGACCGGAAGAGGGCCGGCCTGCGACCGCCTCCGCCGGACCGGTACGTCGAGCTGGAACGGCGCGTCGCTGCACTCGAGCAGTTCGTCGACGAACTCAGGTCGACTGATCGCTGAGAGGGGACGCACACTTGTTCGATACTGTCGGGCATCGCTCGCGGCCACGCCCACCAGTTCCTCGACCACTGGCATCGCCGCACGGTCGACCTTCTCGACGGCGACACGCTGAGCTGGATCGTGATCGACGAACCGGCACCCGCCCGAGTCGAGTGCCCGCGCACCGTGCACCGCGGCACGATCGACGTCGCCGTGGCGATGACGATGCTCGCCGAGCTCGGCCACCCCGACGCCCAGCTCGCAGCCCGCACCACGCCCACGTTCGGCGCCGGCGTCTGTCACTGACCGGGATCGACATCACCAAGCATCTCGTCGCTTCACCCAAGGCAAGCGGTCAGGCGGCGACGGTCTCCCAAGCAGACTCCATCTCGTGGATCGCTGCGACCGCCGGCGATTCGTCAGCATGGTCGCGACAGGTGCACTGCCACTCGACCTTGTCCCTCGAATGAGCCGTCAGCACGGCCCGCAGCGATGCCGCGGCGCCCAGCGGCCGACAGTCGCTTCCGGGGCCGCCCGATCCGTCGATCGGCGTTCGGGAGCGGCTCGTCTTCGGTGGTCGGGTGCGT
>JACCUL010000037.1 GCA_013811855.1 Acidimicrobiia bacterium | reverse complement strand
GGCGTGATGACCAAGCTCATCGAGCGCAACACCACCATCCCGACCCGGCGCACCGAGGTCTTCACCACGGCCGAGGATATGCAGCCGTCGGTGGAGATCCACGTCCTGCAGGGCGAGCGGGAGATGGCCGGGTACAACAAGACGCTCGGCAAGTTCCAGCTCGTCGAGCTTCCGCCGGCGCCCCGCGGCGTGCCGCAGATCGAGGTCACCTTCGACATCGACGCCAACGGCATCGTCCACGTGTCGGCCAAGGACCGGGCGACCAACAAGGAGCAGTCGATGACGATCACCGGTCAGTCGACGCTCGACAAGAGCGTCATCGACCAGATGGTCAAGGACGCCGAGGCCCACGCCGAGGAGGATCGCCTGCGCCGCGAGGAGGCCGAGGTCCGCAACAACGCCGACTCGCTCGTGTACCAGACCGAGAAGGTGCTGCGCGAGCAGGGCGACAACGTGCCGGCCGAGGAGAAGGCCGCGGTCGAGCAGCCGTTGGCCGATCTCAAGCAGGCCCTCGACGGCAACGACACGGCCGCCATCAAGACGGCCAGCGAGACGCTGATGTCGGCCAGCCAGGCCTTCAGCCAGAAGCTGTACGAGGCCGCCGCCCGCGACGCCAACGCGGCGGGCACGTCGGCGTCGGGCCAGACCGGCACCGGAACGGTCGCCGACGACGAGATCGTCGACGCCGAGATCGTCGACGAGGAGCCGAAGGACCAGTGATGGCGTCGGACGAGGGCGAGGCCCGCGTCGAGGAGACGTCCGCCGAGATCACCGAGCCACCGACGACCGACGTCAACGTGGACGTCGAGATCGAGGACGGCACGGAGGAGCTGGCGACGGAGATCGCCTCGGAGATCCGCGAGCTCAGTGAGGAGCGCGACTCGTACCGGGACATCGCCCAGCGGGTGCAGGCCGACTTCGAGAACTATCGCAAGCGGGTCGCGGCGCAGATCCGCGACGAGGCCGAGCGGTCGTCGTCACGCATGGCCGAGGCGATGCTGCCGGTGCTCGACGCCGCCGAGGCCGCCTACCTGCGCCATCCCGACGAGATCGGCCCACTGCTCAACCTGATGCTCGGTGAGCTGCGCAAGCACGGCCTAGAAACCCTCGACCTGCAGGACCAGCCGTTCGACCCCAACCTGGCCGAGGCCGTCGCCCACGAACAGGGTGAGGGCGGCGAGCCCGTCGTGGCCGAGGTCCTCCGCAGCGGCTACCGCTGGAACGGGCGCACGCTTCGGCCGGCGATGGTCCGCACGCGCGACTGAGCGGCGAGGCACGATCCGTCCATGGCCGCGCAACGGGAGTGGTTCGAGAAGGACTACTACGCCATCCTCGGTGTGCCCGGCACGGCGTCGGCCAAGGAGATCACCAAGGCGTACCGCAAGCTGGCCCGGGAGCTGCACCCGGACAAGAACCCCGGTAACGCCGCCGCCGAAGAGCGCTTCAAGGCCGTCTCGGCGGCCTACGACGTGCTCGGCGACGAGGCCAAGCGGGCCGAGTACGACGAGGTCCGCCGCCTCGGACCGGTCGGCGGGATGGGGGGCGGTCCCGGCGGCTTCTCGTTCAACGTCAACGACGCCACCGACGGCGGGCTGGGCGACATCCTCGGCCAGATGTTCGGCCGGGGCCGGGCCGGCCGCAGCGGCGCGGCATCCGGCGTCGGGCCGCGCAAGGGCACCGACGTGCAGGCCGAGCTCACGCTCGACTTCGTCGACGCCGCCCGCGGCCTCACCACCACGCTGCACCTGACCAGCGACGCCCAGTGCTCGACGTGCGATGGCTCGGGCGCCAAGCCGGGAACGGCGCCCAAGCTGTGCCCGCAGTGCGGCGGCCGCGGCGTCATCGACGACAACCAGGGCCTGTTCTCGTTCTCCACGCCGTGCCGCCGGTGCGGTGGCGCAGGGACCGTGATCGAGGATCCCTGCCCGACGTGCCGGGGCTCGGGCGTCGAGAAGCGGGCCCGCGAGGTGCAGGCCCGGATCCCGGCCGGTGTCTCGGACGGTCAGACCATCCGGCTGAAGGGGCGGGGCGCACCCGGCCGCAACGGCGGTCCCGCCGGAGACCTGCTGGTCACCGTGCACGTCACGCCCCACCCACGCTTCGGGCGGTCGGGCAACGACCTCATCGTGCGGGTGCCCGTGTCGTTCTCCCAGGCCGCACTCGGCGCCGACATCCAGGTCCTGACGCTCGGCGGCCCGGACGTCACGCTGCGCATCAAGCCGGGCACCCAGCCGGGCAGCCGGCACCGTGTCAAGGGGCTCGGCATCACCGGTCGCAACGGCAGCGGCGACCTGATCGTCACCGTCGACGTGGTGGTGCCGACGACGCTCACCGAAGCTGAGCGGACTGCCATCCACCAGCTCGCCGCCGCGGATACGGTGGCGTTCGGCACGGACGAATAGCCCAACAGAGGAGCGACATGGCGAGGGACATGGCCATGGTGCGCCGCAGGACCCAGGCGGTCTACGTCATCTCGGTGGCAGCCGAGCTGGCGGGCATGCACCCCCAGACGCTGCGGATCTACGAGCGGCGCGGGCTCGTGCGCCCGGCCCGCACCCAGGGCGGCAACCGGCGCTACAGCGACGCCGACATCGAGGTGCTCCGCCGCATCGCCGAGCTGGCGGCGGCCGGCATGAACCTGGCCGGCATCCGCCGGGTCATGGAGCTGGAGCTGGAGAACGACCACTTGCGCAACGAGCTCGACCAGGCCCGCCGCCACGCCGAGTCGGCCGAGGCCGAAGCCGAGCGGCGCCAGCGACGCGACCTCGTCCCCCTCCGTCAGGCCGTCGCCGTCTTCGGTGATCCGCCCGCCTTCCTCCGCGAGCGCGACGGCGCCGAACCCGACTAGCCACTCACGCCGGGTCGCCGGCGATGATTGTCTGGGCGATCATGGGGACGCCGGGACGGTAGACGAGGTGGCTGTAGCTCGGCGCGTCGAGGACCACGAGGTCGGCGGCCGAGCCCTCGCCCAGCCAGCCGACGTCGTTCCGCCGCAGCGCGCGGGCGCCGCCCAGCGTGGCCGCCCGGACCGCCTCGGCCGCCGTCATGCGCAAGTCGCGCACGGCGAGGGCGATCACGAACGACGTCGACGTCGTGTAGCTCGAGCCCGGGTTGCAGTTCGTGGCCAGCGCCACGGTGGCGCCGGCGTCGATGACGCGGCGGGCGTCGGGGTACGGCTGGCGGGTCGAGAAGTCCGTGGCCGGCAGGAACGTGGCCACCGTGTCACCGCCAGACAACGCGGCGACGTCCTCGTCGCTCAGGTACGTGCAGTGGTCGGCCGACGCGCAGCCGAGCTCGACGGCGAGTTGGACACCCGGGCCCGGACCGAGCTGGTTGGCGTGCAGCCGCAGGCCGAGCCCGACGGCGCGACCGGCCTCGAGCACGGCGCGGCACTGGTCGGCGTCGAAGGCCCCCTGCTCGCAGAAGGCGTCGATCCAGCGGACATGGCCGGCGCAGGCGTCGAGCATCGGCCCGCAGACCAGCTCGACGTACTCGTCCGGCCGCCCGGCCAGCTCGGGCGGCACGACGTGAGCGCCGAGGAACGTCGTCTCGGCGGTCAGCTCGCCGGCCAGGCGCACCAGCCGCGCTTCTTCCTCGACGGTGGCGCCGTATCCCGACTTGACCTCGATCGTCGTGATGCCGGCCCGACGGGCCTCGGCCAGCCGAGCCGCCGCGCCGGCCCTCAGCTCGTCGTCCGTGGCGCGACGGGTGGCGTCGATGGTGGTCCCGATGCCGCCGGCGGCGTACGGCGCCCCGGCCATGCGGGCGGCGAACTCGTCGCCGCGGTCGCCGGCGAAGACCAGGTGGGT
>JACCUL010000019.1 GCA_013811855.1 Acidimicrobiia bacterium | reverse complement strand
GCCCGGGCTCGTCCGGTCATGACATCGTTGTGACGTCAGGTCATCTGATCAGTTGCCGGCGTCGAAGTCGACGCCAAGCGCGTTGCCGATGTTGCCGTCGCAGCCATAGACCATCTTGTCGCGAGGGCCGACGCCCTTTTCGACCATGGTCCGCAGGATGCGTGACGACTCGTTGAAGCCGATCACGATGATGGCGTCAGGGTCGGCAGCGACGATCTCGTCGATGTCACTGTCGAACGACGTCGCCGCCGGGTCGTACGTCTTCTCCGTCACGATCTCGCCCCCCGACTCCTCGATGGTGGCCTTGGCCTGAGCGGCCAGGCTGTTCCCATACGAGTCGTTGAGGTTGAGGATCGAGACCGTCTGGTTGCCGTCCTCGATGACGAACTGGCCGATCACGTCGCCCTGGTAGATGTCGGGCGGTGCGGTCCGGAAGTAGAGGCCCTTGTCGGGGTAGTCCGACAGCTCGGTCGACGTGTTGGCGGCCGAGAAGAGCGTCACGCCGGCGCTGCTGACCTTGTCGATCACCGTCAACGTCACGCTCGAGGAGGCGGCGCCGATGATGGCGTCGACGTCCTCCGACAGCTGCCGGTCGACCGTCTGGTTGGCGGTGTCGGTCGATGTGTCGCCGGAGTCGCCCTTGATGCCGACGACGTCCTCACCGAGCACACCGCCGGCCTCGTTGATCTCCTGGATGCCCAGGTCGAAGCCAGCGAACTCGGGTGGTCCGAGGTAGGCCAGCGAACCCGTCTGGGGCAGGATCGAGCCGAACGTGAGGATGCCGTCGCCCTCACGGTTGCCCTCGACAGGCACCTGGTCGACGTCGAGCTCAGGCGGACCTGTGCGGGTGATGTACTCCGTCAGCGACTGGTCGATGCGGTTGTTGTCGCCCATCTTGAACAGGCCGTAGCTGGCCTCCAGCGGCTCGCCGTTGCCGGCGAACTGGATCGGACCGGACGCTCCGTCGTAGTCGATGTCGGTGCCGGCTTCGATGAGCGCGGCACAGTCGGCGAACGTGGTGCACACCTCGCCGTCCCGGGTGACGCCGTTGATCTCGCTGGCGTGCGCGCTGCCGTCGTCGCCGGCGATGAGCGTGGCCAGGGCCACGATCGTGACGGCGTCGTAGGCCTCGGCGGCATAGTTGAAGTCCTCGAGGTTCGGATCGACCTCGCACAGCCGAGCCTGGAAGTCCTCGGTGATCTCACCGGCCGGCGTCGTGCCGGCGAAGCCGGCGATGGCCCCGTCGGTGGTGTCGCTCGGTGCGGAGCCGCACTCGGCATCGCCAGCGGGCGCCGTGGTGGTGCCGGGCGCCGTGCTGCCGGGCGCCGTGGTGCCGGGCGCCATGGTCGTGCCGGGTGCCATGGTCGTGCCGGGTGCCATGGTGGTGCCCGGTCCGGCGGTGGTGCCGGGTGCCATGGTGGTGCCGGGTGCCATGGTGGTACCCGGCGCTGCTGACCCCGCTGGGGCGGTGGTGTCACCGGACGCTCCGTCGTCGTCGCCGCACGCGGCCGCGACGAGCGAGAGTCCGAGCACCAACGCGCCGACGCGTCGTACGCGTGAACGTTGCATGTGGTTGTTCTCCCCCTCTGATGAACCGGCACGGGATTGCCCCGGTTCTTCTGGGTCGGATCAGGCTAGTTCACCCGTCAGCTCGACGGCCACCACCGCCTGTCGGGATCGCTCGCCGGTCCTCGCCCTAGCGTTTCGTTCGTGGAGCTCGATCCGTTCGCCGTCCTCGGCGTAGATCGGCACGCCACGGCCGACGAGCTGCGGGCCGCCAGGCGGCGGCTGGCACTCGCCATGCACCCCGACCGACACGGCGGGGACGGCTCGCGCATGCGCGAGCTGAACCTGGCGCTCGATGCCGCTCTCGCCACGGTGGCGGCGCGAGCGGTCGTTGCGACACCGCCGACGTCGTCGCCGCCATCAGCAGAGCCGACGTCAGCGCCGTCCACATCGGCCCCGCCGCCCCGCCAGGGAAGGGGTCGTGTCGTGCACGACGTCGCCTCGTTCACGATCGAGGCGCTCCCGGCCGAAGCGTTCGAGGCCGTCTTGGTGGTCAGCACGTGGCTCGGCGATGTGCTCGTCGACGACCCGCCGTACCTGCTGGAGATGATGCTCGGCGATCCGTTCCGGTGTTGGTGCCGTCTCGATCTGGTGCCCGACGCCGGCGCAAGCACGATCAGCCTCACGCTCGCCGGCCTCGAGGGACCGCCGGCCGATCTCGACGAGGTGCGCGACGCCTGGGTCGCCAACCTCAACCTCCTCGGCCGCCCGACGTAGCGATCGTCAGCGGCTGGCCGCTTTGGCCAGCCGGTCCCGAATGGCATGCCCGAGGCCACGGGCCGGCGGCAGCACGGCCACGATGACGTCGGCGCCGTCGTCGTCAGCGGCGCGCAACCGCGAATAGAGCTGGCGGGCGGCGGCCACGAGATCGTCGCCGCCGTCGAGCACGAGCGCGCGCGGCCCGGTCAGCAGGAGGTCGGCCACTCGGCGCTCAGCGGTCGCCGCGTCCTCGACCAGCTCAACGCGCGCTCGCGGGGCGTAATGGGTGGCGAGCATCCCCGCCGCCCTGACCGGACCGTCCCCGGCGGCGAGGTCGGCGTCGATGAGACGCTCGACGTCCTCGGCGGAGATGCCGCCAGGACGCAGCAACTGCGGCGGCTCGGTCGTGCAGTCGACGATCGTGCTCTCCACGCCGACGGGGCACGGTCCGCCGTCGAGGATCACGTCGGTCGCAGGGTCGAGCCGATCGCCGAGATCGGCCAGTACGTGGGCCGCCGTCGTCGGGCTGACCCGGCCGAAGCGGTTCGCCGACGGCGCGGCGATGGCGCGCCCGCTGCGGGTCATGAGCTCGAGTGTGAGCGGGTGCGCGGGTACCCGCAGCCCGACGGTGTCGCGTCCGCCGGTCACGGTGTCCGAGACGCCGGGGGCTCGCCGCAGCAGGAGCGTCAACGGGCCCGGCCAGCAGGCATCGGCCAAGGTGGCGGCCACATGGTGGATGTGGGCGGCCCAGTGCGCCAGCTCGGCGGCTGCGGCGATGTGGACGATGACCGGGTGGCCGGCGGGTCGGCCCTTGGCCGCGTACACCCTGGCCACCGCCGCTTCGTTGCCGGCATCGGCCCCGAGGCCGTACACCGTTTCGGTCGGGATCGCCACCAACCCACCGGCGGCCAGGCACTCAGCGGCCCTGGCCACGTCCGCCGTCACCATGCTCGACGGATCACCCACCGTCGCCACGCTACGGCGAAGCGCATGCTCGGCCCGCCGAACGCCGAGCCGTAGCCTTGTGCGGTCCCGCCAGAGGGAGAACCCGCCATGCGTCTGCTGCACCCCGAACCCGGTCACGACCTGACGTACAACGACGTCTTCATGGTGCCAAGCCTCTCGGCCGTCGGTTCTCGCCTCGATGTCGATCTGACGACGCCCGACGGCATCGGCACCACACTGCCCGTTGTCGTGGCGAACATGACCGCCGTCGCCGGCCGGCGGATGGCCGAGACCGTGGCTCGGCGCGGTGGCATCTGCGTGCTGCCCCAGGACATCCCCCTCGACGTCGTCGCCTCCGTCATCG
>JACCUL010000531.1 GCA_013811855.1 Acidimicrobiia bacterium | reverse complement strand
GCGGCCGCCGCTTCGGGATCGTCGTCGACGAGGACACGGACCAGACCGATGAGCCCCGGCACCAGGCCCTGGACGTCGCCCCGTGACTCCGCCCGGACGACCGCCTCGTTGAACAGGGCCAGTGCTTCGGCCCGCTGGCCGCGCAGGAGCTGCACGTGGCCGAGATGACCGAGCGCGTAGTCGACGAGGTCCGAGCCGAGCCGATCCCAGATCCGCTGCGCTTGGCGCCCGGCGTGCAGCGCGTCGTCGAGCCGACCCATGCGCAGGTACGTATCGGCCCGGTTGGCGTAGGCCATGGCGGCGAACGTGTCGGAGCCGGCCAGCTCGGACAGCTCGATCGCCGTGTCGAGCTCCGCCAGCGCCTCGCGGTACTCGCCCTGCTCGAGGTGGTGGCTGCCGAGGCTGGAACGGATGCGCACGATCTGCACCACGTCCTCGGCGCGGACGGCGTGCTGGAGGGCCCGCCGGTACCAGCGGTCGTTGGCTCTCCGGTCACCCCGCAGCGCCTCGAGCATCGCCCTCGCGGTGTGAACGGCGGCGAGCGCGGCATCGTCGCCCGACACCGCCGCCGCCGCCTCCGCCGGTTCGAGCAGCTCGCCACACCCGTCGATGTCGCCGCGGACCCAGCGGATCGCCGCCAACCACGCCAGCACCTGGGCCTCGTCGCCCGGCGCCGACCCGTCGAGCCGCGCCGTCCGGCAGGCGGCCTCGGCCTCGTCGAGCCGTCCCCGCAGGTAGAGGATCTCGGCCCGCTTCCGGGCGATGCAGGCGTCCCCGTCGTCGCCGAGCATCGCGGCCCGCCCGTAGGAGGCGAGCGCGGCGTCCCACTCGCCCCGCTGCACGAAGAGGTCGCCCCGGCGCTCGGCGGCGAGGGCGTCGAGGCCGGCCTTCTCGGCCAGGCGCAGCACCATCTCGAAGTTGTCGTGGACGATCAGCCGGTCGTGGTCATGCACGGCCATGACCACTCGGGCGGCCAGGTCACCGTCGCCGAGCCGCACACACAGGTCCAGAGCGGCGTCAACCCTGCCGAGCCGCAGGTACGCCTCGAGGGCGCGGACCGCCGTGTCGGCGGGCATCGGCAGCACACGACGGGCGAACTCACCGCCGAGCAGGGTGGCCTGGTAGCGCCCGGGATCGACGTCCCGCTCGAGGAACGTACCGCCCGAGCCCAGACGGTGCATGGCGGTGGTGAGATCGCCCCGGCCCAGCTCGTCGAGGAGCGCAACCGAGAGGTGGGGGAGGTGCGCGGCGAGCGCCACGGTGTCGCGTTCGGCGCCGTCGAGACTGGCCAGGGCCTCCTCGGCCAGGTACTCGAACAGCACGGCGTCGGGCGCCAGGAGGCGATCGACGAGCGCGGCGCGATCGAGCGGCCCGCTGCGGCGGACGGCGTCTGTGGCGAGCTGGATGGCCAGCGGCCACCCGCCCGTGGCCCTGGCGATCTCCACCACCGCCGGGCGGGCTTCGGGCGGCAGGTCGAGGATGCGCACGTCGTCCTCACTGAGGCACAGCTCTTCGGGGCCGATGCGCAGGACGTCGCCGCTGGCTCGCAATCGGGCGATCCGGAGGTGCGGCGCCCGTCGGCAGGCGAGCACGAGGTGCACCGCCGGCGGGAGGTGGAGCACGAGCGCCTCGACGAACCGCTCCAGCGGGTCGCCGGCGGCCAACTCGGCGTCGTCGATGACGACCACGATGTCGTCGAGGACCGAGGCTGCCGCCGCGGCGACGCTGGCGGCGAGGGCCGTCGTCTGGTTCGGGCTGCCCGGGGAGTCGGGGGCGGCGTGGCGCGGCAGCTCGTGACCGGAGACACCCGGGACCCGCTGGGCCAAGCCGTCGAGGAGCGCCCTGGCCAGGCCGAACGGCGTGCGCCCGGTCCGCTCGAGCGACAGCTCGATGGCGTCGGTGGCCACGACGAGGCGGCGCAAGAAGGTCGACTTGCCCCAGCCCGCGTCGGCGACGATCAGCGTGAGGCGGTGGTTGCGGGCGGCCGCGAGCAGCGCATCCGTCCCAGTGTCGACGAGTTGTTCGGGGGACATGGCTCCCCCGACAGTACGCACCTCTGACCAGCTCTGCGATACGCGACCGCGACCCGCCCGATTCGGACTCCGACGATACGTGTCGGTGGCGCTGTTGGGCGGGGAGCGCTCCTGCGAATCAGCGCCCGGGTCAGAATGGTCCCGTGCACGACGACCGCGAGCTGGTCGAGGAGCGGATCACCCGGGAGCTGGCCGAACGCGTCCGGCCGCTCGGGCACCCCGACCGTCGGCCGCTGACCGTCGAGGCCGGTCCGACCCTCGACGCGTTGGCGCCGTTCGAGGTCGGGGAACGGTGGGGGGCGCCGTGGACCACGACGTGGTTCCGCTTCAGTGGTGATCGTCCGCCGGCGCGGGACGGGCACCGGGTCGAGGCGATCGTCGACCTCGGGTTCCGGGCCGACTCGCCCGGGTTCCAATGCGAGGGCCTGGTGCGTGACGGTGCCGGACGAGCAGTCCAGGGCCTCCACCCCCGCCGGACGGCGGTGCCCGTCGACGCGCCGGCGGGACTGGTCGAGATCGTCGTCGAAGCGGCGTCCAACCCGATGTTCCCGCAGTTCCGGCCGTCGCTGATGGGCTCGCCCGACACGGCGGGCAAGGAGCTGCTGTACCGGTTGGAGCGGGCCGACCTGGTCGTCGTCGACCCGGCGGCCGAGGCGCTGGTCCACGACATCGACGCGCTCGACGGTGTCATGCGCAGCCTCCCGTTGGCCGATCCCCGCCGGGCCCGGCTTCTCCGCGCGATCGAACAGGCCCTCGACGTCGTCGCCGCCGGACCGGACGGCGTCGGCGAGGCCCGCCAGCTCCTCGCCGCCTCGCTCGAGGGAGCACCGACCCGGGACCGCCACCGCGTCGTCGCCACGGGCCACGCCCACATCGACACGGCCTGGCTCTGGCCGATGCGGGAGACCATCCGTAAGTGCATCAGGACGTTCGCCTCCGCGGTGGCGATGATGGACGCCGATCCGGCGTACCGCTTCGCCTGCTCCTCGGCCCAGCACTACTCATGGATCGAGGAGCACGAGCCGGAGCTGTTCGAGCGCATCCGGGCGCACGTCGCCGGCGGCCAGTTCATCCCCGTCGGCGGCATGTGGGTCGAGGCCGACATGAACCTGCCGTCGGGGGAGAGCCTCGTCCGTCAGCTCGTGCACGGCCAGCGTTACTTCCGCGAGCGCTTCGGCGTGCGCTGTCGGGAGGTCTGGCTCCCCGACGTGTTCGGCTATCCGGCCGGCCTCCCGCAGGTGTTCGCCGCCGCCGGCATCCGCCGCTTCGTCACCCAGAAGCTGTCGTGGAACCGCACGAACCGCATCCCCCACCACACGTTCTGGTGGGAGGGCGTGGACGGCTCCCGGATCCTCACCCACTTCCCGCCCGGCGACACGTACAACGCCGAGGTGACGGCGGCCGAGCTGGCCCACGCCACGGCCAACTTCGCCGACCACGGGTGGAGTCGCTGGTCGCTGCTGCCGTACGGCTACGGCGACGGGGGTGGCGGCCCGACGACGGAGATGCTGGAGCGGGCCCGCCGACTTGACGGCGTCGACGGCATGCCGGCCGTCGAGCTCGGCACACCGGCGACGTTCTTCGAGCACGTCGAAGCCGAGATCGCCGCCGGCGCCGACGTGCCGACATGGCGCGGCGAGCTGTACTTCGAAACCCACCGTGGCACCCTGACCAGTCAGTTGGGCACGAAGCTCGGCAACCGCCGGTGCGAGCGGCTGCTGCGGGAGGCCGAGCTGTGGATGGCCCACGCCGTGACCGCCGGCCACGACGTGGACGCGCACGAGCTGGACGGGCTCTGGCGGCAGGTGCTCCCCCTGCAGTTCCACGATGTCCTGCCCGGCTCGTCGATCGCCTGGGTCCACGCCGACGCCGAGGCGACCTTCGATGCCGTGGCCGGCGAGCTGGAGGACCGCATCGCGGCCCGTCGCAACGCCCTGACGCCGCCGGGACCGATCGTCGTGAACACCGCGACGACGGCCCGTGACGAAGTCGTGATCACCGACGTCCACCCCCCGGCCGGCTGCCAGGTGCAGGAGCTCGACGACGGGCGGCTCGCCTACCGCGTCGCCGTGCCCGGCTTGACATGGGCTTCGGCCGAGGCACGTGCGGCGAGTGACCGCGTGGTCGTGACCGACCGCTCGATGACCAACGGGTGCCTCGCCGTGTCGTGGGACCTCGAGGGACACCTTGTGTCGATCATCGACGTGACCCACGCCAGGGAGCTGCTGCCGTCCGGGCGGCGCGGCGCCGTGCTGGAGGTCGCGAGTGACCAACCCGTGCGCTATGACGCATGGGACGTCGAGTCGTGGACGACCCGGCAGGCCGTGGCCGTCAGGGAGGCCGAGTCGATCGCCGTCGTCGCCGCGGGCCCGCTCGTCGGGATGGTTCGCGTCGTGCGCCGGTTCGGCCCGTCGAGCGCGACGGTCACCTATGTCCTGCGGGCCGGCTCACCGCGCCTCGACATGGAGATCGAGCTCGACTGGCGCCACGACGAGCACCTGCTCTCGATGTCGTTCCCCCTCGACGTCCGGGCCGACACGGCGATGTGTGGCGTGCAGTTCGGCGCCGTTCGCCGGCCGACCCATCCGACGACGTCGTGGGACGCCGCCAAGTTCGAGGTCTGCGCCCACCGTTGGGTCGATGTCGCCGAGCCTGGCTTCGGGGTGGCCGTGCTCGACGACGGCCGTTACGGCCACGGTGTGTTCGATGGTGGCGTGCGCGTCAGCCTGGCCCGCGCCGCCTGCTACCCCGACCCTGGAGCCGACCGCGGCGACCACGCCGTGACCCTGGCGGTGCTCCCGCACGGGCCCGGCTTGGCCGACGTGGTGCGCGAGGCCGAGGCGCTGAACCTGCCGTTGGCCGTCGTCGCCGGAGGCCGCGGCGATCCCCCCGCGGCGACATCGTCGCCTCCTATCAGCGTCACCGCGGTCGGCGTGGAGGTCGACGCCGTCAAGCCGGCCGACGACGGATCGGGCGACCTGATCGTGCGCCTGCACGAGGCCTGCGGCGACCGCCGGGCCGTGACGGTGCACTCCGACCGGCGCATCGTGGCCGCCTGTCGCGCCGACCTGGAAGAGCGACCAGGCGCGGGGTTCGAGGTCAGCGACGGGATCGTGGCGTTCACCCTCCGACCGTTCGAGCTGGCCACCCTGCGCCTGACCCGCTGAAGGCGACCGTCATTCCGAAGCGAGCTCCCGGAGGGCGACGGCGGCGTAGGTCGCGATGCCGTCGACCATCGCCTGCTCGTCGAACATGACCCGGTTGGAGTGGTTCGGCGCCGCGGTCGCGATGTCCCGATCCGGCGACGTCCCGCCGAGGAACATCATCGCGCCGGGGATGCGCTGGAGCACGTAGCTCCAGTCCTCGGCGCCCATCACGGGATGCGGTTGGCGGACGACACGATCGGTGCCGACCACCTCGCCGGCGATGGTCAGTGCCCGTTCGGCGAAGTCGTGGTCGTTGACGGTCACGGGGTAGCCGGCCACGACGTCCAGCTCGACCTCGCACCCGTGCGCCGCGGCGACCCCGTCGACGACGCGGCGGATGTTGTCGTGCACGCGCCGGCGGGTCGACTCGCTGACCGAGCGGATGGTGCCTTCGATGTGCGCCGTCTCCGGGATCACGTTGCTGACCGTGCCGGCCCACAGCTTGCCGATCGTGATGACGGACGGGTCGAACACGTCGATGCTGCGCGTCACCATCAGCTGCAACGCCTGGACCATTTCGCAGGCCACGGGGATCGGGTCGAGCGCCCGGTGGGGCTCGCTGGCGTGGCCGCCCTTCCCGGTGACCGTCACGTGCAGCGTGTCGGCCGACGCCATGATCGATCCGCCTCGAGTGCTCAACCACCCCGTCGGCAACGACGACGTGATGTGCAATGCGAACGCACCCGTCACGGGTGACTCGGTGCCGTCGGCCAACGGGGCGACGTCGAGCAGACCCTCGGCGAGCATCTCCCGGGCCCCGTGGTGGCCCTCCTCACCGGGTTGGAACATGAAGAGCACGCGGCCGGCGAGGTCGTCACGGTGGGCCGTCAGCAGCTTTGCCGCACCGACGAGCATCGCCGTGTGGGTGTCGTGGCCGCAGGCGTGCATCGTCATGTCGACGCGGGAGGCGAAGTCGAGCCCGGTGTCCTCGGGCATGGGCAACGCGTCCATGTCGCCGCGCAGCAGGATCGTCGGGCCCGGCGCCGAGCCGGTGAGCAGCGCCGTGACGCCGCTCGTGGTCTCGTGCAGGGTCAGGTCGAGCGGCAACCCTTCGAGCGCCGCGAGGACGGTCTCGCGGGTGATCGGCAGGTCGTTGCCGACCTCCGGCCATGAGTGCAGGGTCCGGCGCAGCTCGACGGCCGGCGTGAGCAACTCGGCGGCCTCGTCGCGCACCTCGGAGAGGGCGATGTCCTCGGTCATCGCCGGCATGGTAGGCGGGCCGGATCGAGCCCGTTCCGCTGGCGCCGACTGGCGACACCCAGGATGGGTAGCCGGCCTGGGCGCCGGGACGACCAAGGAGACAGCGATGTCGAAGATGGGTGCCGACACCGAGCAGCTCAGCGCGCTCGGCGGCAAGTTGAAGTCGCAGCAGGAGGTGATCGACGGCGTGATCAGCACCGTCTCCTCCGCGCTCGGCAACACGATCTGGGAAGGTCCGGCCCGCCAGCGCTTCGAGGGCGACTGGCACAACTCGTTCCTGCCCGTGCTGCGCAACCTGAACCAGGCGTTCCAGGGCGCCGGCACCGAATGCCAGCAGCGGTCGGCCGCGCTCGCCGCGGCGATGGGCGTCGGCTGACGCGCCGGCCCTGAGGCCCCCCTGCGACCTCCCGGCTCGGTGTCTACGATCCGGGAGGTGCAGGAGCTCGTCTTCACCGTCGAGCCGTTCGTCGAGGGGCGGCCCGGCCCCCACGTTCGGGCGGCGGTGGCGGCGGTCGAAGCAGCGGGGGTCCAGGTCGAGTTCGGTCCGTTCGGCACGACGTGCGCGGCCTCGGCCGAGGCGATGCCCGAGCTGGTGGCGGCGATCACCAGAGCGGCGTTCGCCAACGGTGCCACCCATGTGTCGATCCACGTCGCCGGCGAGGGTTCGTGAGCGAGCGAGTCGTCGAGCGAGCGAACCATCGACACGGTCTTGGCGCTCCCCACGGGGTGTCGTGAAGCGGTCGGCGCCCGGTGGGCACCCGTTGATCGCCGCCGTCAAGCCGGTCGTCGACGCCGTCGGCGCCACGCTCGTGCCGGCCGACGGTCGGGAGGCCAGCGACGTGCCGCTCGTCTGGGGTGGCGAGGTCGTCGCCGCCGTGCGCATGCCGCCGTTGCACGGTGCGCTCGACCGGTTGATCGACGCCGTCGAAGCCGAGCTCGGCGGCCGCCTGCCGGACCTGGGGCGGGAGGACAAGCAGCGGGCGGTGCGGATGCTCGACGAACGGGGCGCGTTCATCCTCCGCCGAGCCGTCGAGGACGTGGCCGACGCCATGGGCGTCAGCCGCATCACCGTCTACAACTACCTCAACGCGATCCACCGCTGAGGGTCTGGTCTTCGTCCTTCTCGTCCGTGGCCGCCGATCGCGGTGGCCGTTCCTCGAAGCTCACCGTGACCGATTCGAAGCCCTTGTGGCGCTGGGCGAGTGCGGCGTCGGTGTACGTCCGGCGATCGGCGCTGGTGAGGTCCACGTTGTCCGTGAACACGGTCATCAGCGCCCGCGGATAGAGCCGCTTGGACCGGACCACGTTGATCTCGACGCACAGCACGAGTCCCGACGCGGCGACGAACAGCCACCCGAGGAGCCCGAGGACGAGGGCGAAGACGCCGTACGTGTCGCTCGAGCCCTTGAACGTGCTCGCCGCCCACGCCGGGCCGGCCAGTTGCAGCAGCTGCCAGAGGATGGCCGCAATGATGGCGCCGGGGAGCACGTCGCGCCACGGCGGCCGGCGGGCCGTGGCGACATGGAAGGCGAGCACGAACACGGCGGCGTTGGCGATGACGGTGGCCGCGGTGGCCAGGATCGCCGCCCCGCGCCCGAGCTCGGGACCCCAGTCGCCGGCCGTGCTGACGATCGCCGACGTGACCGTCGTCGCCAGGATGGCCAGACCGGCGGTGGCGATCAACAGCAGGCTGCGGACGCGGGCGGCGATCGGGTTGGGTCGCTGGTGGCGAGGCACGGCCCAGGCGACGTTCATGGCGTTCTGGACCGCCTGGGCCACGCCGAGCGCGCCGTACGTGGCGACGACACCGCCGACGATGACAGCGCCGGTGCTGCCCCGCAGCCCGCGGGCCCCGCCGAGCTCGTTGCCGATGACGGGGAGCTGGCGCAGCGTCGAGTTGAGGATGTCGGCCTGCAGGTCCGGGTTGCCCTGCAGCAGGAAGCCGAGGACCGACGCCAGCAGGAGCAGCAGCGGGAACAGCGACAGGAACCCGTAGTAGGTGATCAGCGCGGCGAGGTACGGCCCCTGGTCGTCGATGAACTTGTAGAGGACGGCGATCGGGAACCCGAGCCAGCGGTGCCGCTGCTGGAAGCGGTCGATGCGATCGACGAGGCGGGTCACCTGCGCATCATGCCCTGGTTGCTCTGCTTGCTCGGTGGCGCCTGCGTCGCGAGATTGGCGATACGTATCGCCGGGATCGCGACACAAGCGAATGGTGCCCTGTCAGACTCCCGCCGATGGCGACCCCCTTCGACGTGATCGGGTTCGACGCCGACGACACGTTGTGGCACAGCGAGGACTCGTTCCATGCCGTGGAGCAGCGCTTCGTCGAGCTGCTGGCGCCGTACGTGCCCGTCGGCGTCGACGTGGCGGCGGCGTTGCGGGCGACCGAGCGGGCCAACCTGTCGGTGGCCGGCTACGGCGTCAAGGCGTTCACGATCTCGATGGTGCAGGCGGCGATCACGGTGTCCGACGCGCACGTGCCGGCGGTCGTCGTCGCCGACCTCGTGGCGGCCGGGATGGACATGCTGTCGGAGACGGTGCGCTTGCTGCCTGACGTCCCCGAGGTGCTCGTCGATCTCGGTCGCGACCACCGGCTCGTGCTCATCACCAAGGGTGACCTCGTCCACCAGACGCGCAAGGTGACGACATCGGGGCTGGCCCACCACTTCGAGCACGTCGAGGTCGTGTTGGAGAAGGACGCCGAGACGTACGCCCGCATCATCGGCGGGTTGGGCATCGGCGCCGACCGGTTCTGCATGGTCGGCAACTCGGTGCGCAGCGACATCCTGCCCGTGCTCGGCCTCGGCGGCCACGCCGTGCACATCCCGTACCCGCTCCTCTGGGACCACGAGCACGTCGACCACGACGAAGACCTCGACGAGCTCACCGCGCTGGCCGAGCTCCCGGCACGACTGCGGGCCCATGAGGTTCCGCTCACCTGACACCCCGGCCGTACGCTCCCCGCCGTGGACCACCCCGACCACCTCGCCGCCCTGCGCCGTGACGCACCCGCGCTGCTCGAGGCGATCCGCGCCGCCGAGCCGACGACCCGGGTCGCCGGCTGCCCGGAGTGGGACGCCATCGACCTGGCGTGGCACATCGGGGAGGTGCACGACTTCTGGGCCAGCATCGTCAGGGACCGGATGGCCGCGCCCGACACGTACGTCGATCCGGAGCGACCCGCCAGCCCCGAGGAGGTGCTCGAGTTCGCCGACGCCCGCGCCCGGCTCGTCGTCGACACGCTCGAGTCGGCCGATCCGGCTGAGCCGGTCTGGACGTGGACCGACCGCCACGACGCGCGCTGGGTCCTGCGGCGCATGGCCCAGGAGACGGCCGTGCACCGCGCCGACGCCGAGGCGCTGACCGTTCGGCCGTACCGGATCGACCCCGCCCTCGCGGCCGACGGCATCGACGAGTTCCTCGAGTACTTCGTGCCCGCCGTCGACGATGCCCCACCGTTGCCGGGATCGGTCCACCTCCACTGCGAGGACACCGACGGCGAGTGGGTCGTGCGACCCGCTCCCGGTGCCGCCGTCTCCGTGACCCGAGAGCACGCCAAGGGCGACGCCGCCATCCGGGGAGCGGCCAACGACCTGCTGCTCGTGCTGTGGCGGCGCCTTCCGCTCGACGCCGTCGAGGTGATCGGCGATCGCGCCGTCGCCGAGGCCTTCCTCGGCCGCACCAGGACCGAGTGAGCTCCCTTGGTCTCGGTCTACAGCTTGCGCAGGCGGACCTCGATGACGCGATGGTCGACGTCCTTGCGCAGCACGAGCGCGGCCCGGTCGCGCGTCGGCAGGATGTTCTCGCGCAGGTTGCGTCCGTTGATCTCGTCCCAGATGCGCACCGCCGTGGCCACCGCCTCGTCGGTCGACAGCGCAGCGAAATGGCGGAAGAAGCTGTTGGGGTCCTTGAACACCGTCTCCCGCAGCGCCAGGAACCGTTCCGTGAACCATCCCCGGATCGCGCCCTCGTCGGCGTCGAGGTAGATCGAGTAGTCGAAGTAGTCGCTGACGAACTCTCTGGCCGCGGTCCCGACCTGCAGCACGTTGAGCCCCTCCAGGATGAGGATGTCGGGGCGGCGGATCACCACCTCCTCGCCGTCCAGCACGTCGTAGACGACGTGGCTGTAGACGGGCGCCCGCACCTCCGACGCGCCGCTCTTCAACTGGCGCAGGAAGGCGAGCAGCC
This sequence comes from Acidimicrobiia bacterium, assembly GCA_013811855.1. GTDB lineage: Bacteria > Actinomycetota > Acidimicrobiia > Acidimicrobiales > Ilumatobacteraceae > JALZMG01. The sequence continues at coordinate 1,648 of JACCUL010000531.1, read as the reverse complement.
GGCGGGTGTCGTAGCTCTCGGGAAAGCCCTTGCGCTCCATCAGACCGCGCTCGTCGAGCGTGCGGTTGGGGAGCAGGAACCCGTCCGTGGTGACGAGGTCGACCTGCGGGTGGTCCGGCCAGCGTGACAGCAGCGCCTGGAGGATGCGGGCGAACGTGCTCTTGCCGACGGCGACGCTGCCGGCCACGCCGATGACGTACGGGACCCGCGGCGCGATCGTCCCGAGGAACGTCGACGACACCTTGGCCAGGTCCTGGCTGGCGCTGACGTACAGGTTCAGCAGCCGGGAGAGGGGCAGATAGACGGCCGCCACCTCGTCCAGGTCGATGCGCTCGTTGATGCCCCTCAACTTGCCGAGGTCGTCCTCACGCAGCGTCAACGGGGTGGCCGCCCGCAGCACCGACCACTCGTCGCGCCCGAACGTCATGAAGCGGCTCGCCGGGCGTTCCGGGTTCACGGCGCCATCTTGGCGCGCCACGCGCCATCCCCGGCCACCGGGAACGCCGACCCGTACGCTCGGACGGTGCCGAGCGCCGCCGTCGCCGACGCCCGCAAGCGACGGGGTGACTACCCGACGCCGGGCGCGCTGGTCGACGAGGTCATTGCCCACGCGCTGCCGTCGATCAACACCGGTCAACGCGTCACGGTGCTCGATCCGGCCTGCGGCGACGGCCGCTTCCTCGAGGTTGCGGCCCAGCACATCCAGGCCGCCGGCGGCGTGCCGGTCCTGGTCGGCGTCGACGTCCACGACGGCGCCGTGCGTGCCGCTCGCCAGCTGCTGTCCCGGTACCCGGACGTCACGGTCGCCCAGGACGACGCCCTGCGGCGGTGTTGGGGGACGGACCGCTTCGACCTCGTTGTCGGCAACCCGCCGTACCTGTCCCAGCTGGCGACGGCGACGACCCGCCGTGTTGCCAGCGCGTTCGGCGGAGGGCCGTACGCCGACACCGCCGTCGAGTTCCTGGCTCTGGCGGTCGAGCTGGCCCGGCCCGACGGTGGGTGCATCGGTCTCGTCCTGCCGCAGTCGGTCCTGTCGAGCCGCGACGCCGCCGATGTCCGCGCCGGGGTCGCACGGCGGGCCGAGCTCACGTGGTCGTGGTGGTCCGACCAGCGCGTCTTCGACGCCGCGGTCCTGGTGTGTGCGCTCGCCTTCCGGCGGGGCGGGCGCGCGTCAGCCGCTCTGTGCCACGACCGCGCCTGGACGCGCGTGGTCACCGACCGGTTGGACGTGCCGGCACTGCCTGCGATGTCGCCCATCCATACGACGCTCGGCGACCGGGTGCGGCTCACGGCGAACTTCCGGGACCAGTACTACGGCCTCGTGCCGGCGGTCGCCGACCACGAGCTCGGCCCGCCGTTCGTCACGAGCGGCCTCGTCGATCCCGGCCATTGCCGCTGGGGCGAGCAGCCGGTGACGTTCGCCCGGCGTCGGTTCGCCCGTCCGCGCGTCGATCTCGAACGGTTGTCGCCCAAGTTGCGCCGTTGGGCCGACGGGCTGCTCGTGCCGAAGGTCGTCATCGCCAACCAGACCGCCGTGATCGAGGCCGTCGCCGATCCGGCCGGAGAGTGGCTGCCCGGCGTGCCGTTGCTCACGGCCCGCCCGCTGGCGACCACCGTCGACGTCCACCGAGTGGCGGCGGTCCTGACG
>JACCUL010000119.1 GCA_013811855.1 Acidimicrobiia bacterium | reverse complement strand
CCACGACGCCGAGCTCGGCGCCGGGCCGCACCACGGCTTCGAGTACACCGGGCTCGACCCCGCCCGCCACGACCTCGCCGGCGTCGACGCCGACCGAGACCGCCGCGCCCGTCGATCCGGTCGCCGCCGGCACGGAGCTGCTCCAGCAGGCCGACGGTGGCCAGTGCCTCGTCGGACCGCCCGGCGCCGCCGGCGACGAGGTGTTCGCCAAGAACAGCGCCAAGGTCGACCTGAACGGAGCGCAGTTCATCGTCGCCGTCGACCTCACGGCGACCGGCGAGGCGGCGTGGAACGAGCTGGCGCTGGCCTGCAACACGCAGGCGGAGACATGTCCGAGCAAGCAGCTGGCCATCGTGCTCGACGACATCATCCAGTCGGCCCCCGTCGTCAACGAACCGCAGTTCAGCGGCTCGGTCTCGATCTCTGGGGACTTCAGCCGCGACGAGGCCGAGGCGCTGGCCCGGGTGCTCAACCGGGGCGCCTTCCCGGTCCAGGTGACGCCGCAGAGCGTGCAGACGGTGTCGCCCACGTTGGGCGAGGACTCGCTGCGGGCGTCCGTGCTGGCCGGCATCGGCGGCGTGGTGCTGGTACTGCTCCTGCTCGTCGTGTTCTACCGCCGCCTGACCCTGCTGATCCTGGCCGGCATGGTCGTCTGGGGGATGCTCATCTTCAGCACGTCGGCGATCGTCTCGCAGACCACCAACTACACCCTCACCCTGGCCGGCGTGACGGGCATCATCGTCTCGGTCGGCGTCACCGTCGACAGCTACGTCGTCTACTTCGAACGGCTCAAGGACGAGATCCGCCACGGTCGCACGTTCCGCAACTCGGCGACGCGGGCGTTCAAGGCCAGCTGGCGCACGATCGTCGCCGCCGACCTGGTGTCGGTGATCGCCGCCGCCGTGCTGTTCTTGCTGAGCGTGGGGTCGGTCCGCGGCTTCGCCCTCTACCTCGGCATCACGACGCTGTGCGACCTGGTCGTGCTCTTCTTCTTCACCCGCCCGGCCGTCGCCCTGCTGGCCGCCACCGGACGTCTCGACCGCCGGGACACCTTCGGCATCGGCGTGATCCCGTCGGGAGGTGGACGATGACGACGACCGAGATCCCCGGCGTCTCCCACGGGGAGCTGCCCGTCGGCCGCACGGCCTGGCAGCGCCTCGTGCTCGGTCAGACGGCGATCGACTTCTGGCGTCGTCGGTTCGTGTACTTCGGCGTCTCCGTCGCGGCCATCCTGCTCACCGTCGTGTCGCTGGTCGCCAGCGGCCTGTCGCTCGGGCTCGACTTCGAGGGCGGCGTGTCGTGGGACGTGCCGGCGGCCGAGCTGACGGTGGAAGACGCCAGGGGCATCCTCGACGCCAATGGCATCGACGGGGCCGACGCCAAGATCCAGGAGCGGTCGTCGGACAGCGGTGACATCATCAAGGTCCAGGTCGGCGACCAGCCCGACGACGTACGGGCCCAGCTGCAGGTGGCGTTCGCCGAGGCGGCAGGTGTGGAGCGCCAAGAGGTCAGCGTCAACTCCGTCAGCTCGACGTGGGGGTGGCAGATCACGAAGAAGGCCATTCTCGCCCTCGCCGTCTTCCTCGGCCTGATCGCCATCTTCATCTCGCTGCGCTTCGAGTGGCGGATGGCGGTATCGGCGCTGCTGGCGATGGTGCACGACGTGATCGTCAGCGTTGGCGTGTACTCGGTGTTCAACTTCGAGGTCACGCCGGCGACGGTGATCGCCTTCTTGACCATCCTCGGCTACTCGCTCTACGACACCATCGTCGTCTTCGACCGCGTCAGGGAGAACGAGCGCCGCCTCGCCGCCGCCGGCCTCAGCGCGGCCGACCTCGTCAACGTCTCCACCAACCAGGTGCTGCTGCGCTCGGTGAACACGAGCATCTCGGCCGTCCTGCCGGTGCTCTCGCTGCTGCTCATCGGCGCCGGCCTGCTCGGCCAGGTCACGCTGCGGGAGTTCGCCATCGCCCTGCTCGTCGGCATGCTCACCGGCGCCTACTCGTCGATCTTCATCGCCGCGCCCTTCCTCGGCTACCTCAAGGCGCATTCGGAGACCTTCGCCCGGCGCCGGGCCGACCGGGCCGCCCACCTCACCGGCGAGGACCTGCGGGCCGTGGTCGTCACCGGCGCGGCGTCGGTCAAGGCGGCCACCCGGCGGCGTGGCTCGAGCGCCGTGCTGGCCGACGACGCCGACGACGGAGCGCCGGCGACCCTCTCGCCGAGCCAGCCGACCGAGCGCCTCCTCAGTCACCCACCCCGCCCGCGCAAGAAGAAGCGCCGCTAGCGGCCGGGGGCGATCCCGGCGCACCGTGCGGCGCGGGCTCTAGCCTTGTCCCATGAGTGGCGACGGCTGGCTGCGCGAGCTGGTGCGGGACATCGCCGACTACCCCCGGCCCGGCGTCACGTTCCGTGACATCACGCCCGTGCTGGGCCACGCCGACGCCTTCCGTCGCTGCGTCGACGAGCTCAGCGACCGCTTCGCCGGCGCCGGCGTGACCCGCGTCATCGGCATCGAGGCCAGGGGCTTCATCCTCGCCGCGCCGGTGGCGTACCGCCTCGGGGCCGGGTTCGTGCCGGTCCGCAAGGCCGGCAAGCTGCCGTGGGCCGTGGCCCGCGAGGAGTACCAGCTGGAGTACGGCTCCGACAAGCTGGAGATCCACCGCGACGCCATCCACCCCGACGAGCAGGTGGTCGTGATCGACGACGTCCTGGCCACCGGTGGGACGGCCGCCGCCGCCTCGCGGCTGGTGGAGGGACTCGGCGGCGAGATCGTCGGGATCGGCGTGCTGATCGAGCTGGCCGAGCTGGAGGGGCGGGCCAAGGTGTCGGACCGTCGCCTCGAGGCAGTGGCGACCATCTGATGGGCACCGTCGACCGCGTCCTGCCGTGGCGCCGCAGCCACGAGGCGGCGCCGCCGGTCGAGCTGACGCCGCTGCTCGGCAGCTACCGCCGCCGCCATCCGAAGGCGTCGGTGACGACCATCAGCCGCGCCTACGAGGTGGCCGCCGAGGCCCACCGCAGTCAGCTGCGCTCCAGCGGGGAGAGCTACATCAACCACCCGCTGGAGGTGGCCCGCATCGTCGCCGACATTGGCCTCGACGAGATCTCCGTCGTCGCCGCCCTGTTGCACGACGCGGTCGAGGACACCGAGATCGAGCTGGCCGACGTCGACCGCGAGTTCGGCGGCGACGTGGCCGCCATCGTCGACGGCCTGACCAAGTTGGAGCGCATCCAGTTCGACTCCCGGGAGGCTCAGCAGGCCGCCACGATGCGCAAGATGCTGGTGGCCATGGCCCGCGACCTGCGGGTGCTCGTCATCAAGCTCGCCGACCGGCTGCACAACATGCGGACCATCGCCGCCATGCCGGCCGAGAAGCAGCAGCGCATCGCCCAGGAGACGCTTGACATCTACGCCCCGCTGGCCCACCGACTCGGGATGCAGGAGCTGAAGCAGCAGCTCGAGGACCTCTCGTTCGCCTCGCTGCACCCCAAACGCTTCGCCGAGCTCGACCACCTGGTCAGCAGCCGCTCGCCCGAGCGCGAGGGGTACGTCACCGCCGCCGTGGCCGAGGTGCGGGCCCGGCTGAGCGAGCTCGGCATCAACGCCGAGGTCACCGGCCGGGGCAAGCACCTGTGGAGCCTCTACGAGAAGATGGTTGTCAAGGGACGCGAGTTCGACGACATCTTCGACCTGGTCGCCGTGCGCGTCATCGTCGACTCGATGAAGGACTGCTACGCCGCGCTGGGCTGCATCCACGGGCGCTGGCGGCCGGTGGTGGGCCGGTTCAAGGACTACATCGCGATGCCCAAGTTCAACCTCTACCAGAGCTTGCACACGACGGTCATCGG
>JACCUL010000519.1 GCA_013811855.1 Acidimicrobiia bacterium | reverse complement strand
GCGCACGGTCGAGGCCGTGCTCGAGCTGGACCCGCCGCACGTCTCGGCGTACGGCCTGACCGTGGAGCCCGGCACGCCGCTGGCCGCCGACCCGGCCCGTCACCCCGACGACGACGTCCAGGCCGACGACTACGAGCTGGCCGACGCGCTGCTGACCGCGGCCGGACTGGCCAACTACGAGGTGTCGAACTGGGCCCGGCCGGGCCACGAGTGCCGGCACAACCTCGTCTACTGGCGCCAGGGCGACTACCTCGGGTTCGGCTGCGCCGCCCACTCCCACGTCGACGGTCGGCGGTGGTGGAACGTGCGCACCCCGGAGCGGTACGTCGAGCTCGTGGCGGCCGGCCGGTCGCCCGAGTCGGCGGCCGAGATGCTGAGCCCTGACGCCCGGCGGATCGAGTCGCTGCAGCTGGCGCTGCGGACGACCGACGGCGTCCCGGTCGACGCGCTCGACGGACAGGCGCTGGGGGATCTCGTCGAACGGCGCGACGACCGCTGGACGCTCACCCGCCGGGGCCGCCTGATGGCCAACGAGGTTGCCGTCCGCCTGCGCTGACCCGCCGTTTGTGTCACCGCCCGTGGCCGAACCGGCCGACGTGCGGTGACAGAAATCGTGGTTTCTGGAAGTCGACATCGATGGCGCGGCCGATGAAGCCGACGGGTAGCTGCCGCGCCCGATGTAGCTGTTCAACACGGATCGCCGAATCCGGCGGCCGGGTCGCTCAGGATGTCCAGAGCACCAGCGCCGATTCCTCGGTCGCGAAGTTGCCCGGGTCGATCGACTCGGCGATGCCGATGGTTTGGATGCCGGACGGTGCGATCGTGCCGCCGACGATCACCCGGCTGACGTTCGGATCACCCCCCGGGTCAGGGTCATCGCGGCTGTTGAGGATGCGCAGCTCGAAGTTCGGGGCTCAGGCCGGCAGCATGTCGCGACGGATGTCCTCGCGCACGGTGCGGACGATCCGCCCGATCAGGGGGTCGAGGTGGCGGTCCTTCAACCCCCAGCGACGAGGAAGTCGAGCAGCGGGCTGAGCGTCCGCACGCCCGGTCCACACCCAGATTGCGGTGTTGACGCGGGCCCCGTCGAACTCCAGGTACAGGGTCCGCCAAGGTGGCGCACCCGACCCAGTTGGGAAAGGACCACATTGCCACCACGAGTGGCCCCGTCAAAACCGAAGTCCGGTGAGCGGTGGCCTACGCAGCGCACCCTGCGTAGGCAGTCCGAGCGGCGCGCAGGTCGTGCTCTCTTGGCTCAGTAGGCGGCCAAGCCCGAGGCCCCGTCGGCGACGGGGAGACCACCCGTCACGAGTCCCAGGGGATGAAGGCTGCCGTTGTCGATGCGGAAGGCGGCCACGCCGCCGGTCCCCCTGAGGAGGAGATAGAGGTACGCGCTGTCCGCGCTCAGGGCGAGGTCAACGGGCTGGCTCATGGCTCCGAGGAAGGCGGCGTCGCCGTCGAGCAGGTGGAGGCCGCCGTCGGCGTCGAAGCGGTAGCTGGAGATCGTGCCGCTCCCGAAGTTCGCCGCGAAGACGTACCGCCCGTCTCCGGTGATCACCACCCAGCACGAGTCGGTCTGGCCGTTGGGGACCGAACCGTCGATGGCGTTCAACCAGCCTCGGGCCGACAGGCGGTACGACGTGATGGCTGACCGGCCAGGTGCGGCGTTGAACGATTCGACGACGACGAGGCGACCGTCGTCCCGGAAGGCCAAGCTGAACGGGCGCACTCCGTGGGAGAAGTTGCGCTTGGGCGTGGCGCTCGCCAGACCGTCGCGGCCGACGGTGAAGACGTCGATGGCCTTCCTCGGCGTGAGCAACCGGTTGTCCGTCTTCTGCGTGACGAGGAGCATGCGGCCGTCGGGGCTGAACTCGACCTGTCCGGGGACGGCGATGGGCGAGCTGAGCAGCCTGACCGAGTTCGCGATCGGCGTCAGCGTCCCGTCGGATGCCACCCTGAAGCCGCGAATCCCGTTGCCGGCGACCGACCCGTTGAGGACGTAGAGCAGGTCGCCGTGCAGGGTCAAGCTGTTCGGCTCGTCACCGGCTGGCACCCGCTGCAGGAACGTCAGGGAGGGACCGTCGACCGAGAAGACGGTGACATCGTCGCTGCCGGCGTTGACCGCGTAGAGGAAGCGGTGATCCTGGCTGAGGCGCAGCCCACCCTGCGTGTCGAGGTCCGTGCCGATGCCGTTGCCCTGCGTGGAGACGCTTCCGACCCTCGTGAGCGCGCCGTCGGCCGCTCGTCGGTAGGTGATGATCCGGTTGTCGGCGGTCACGTTCGTCATGGCGAACGCGGCGCCCTCGCCGGGGTAGACGTGGCGCGCGATGCGCCCGGTCGCCTCTGGCCGCTCCGCTTGACCGATCCCCGTGACGCCCAGGAGTCCGAAGATGGATACCGCTCCCGCGGCGATGAGCTGACGTCGATCCACTGTTCCTCCACCCCTCGGGTTGGTGCGCTGACGATGTGACCTTCAGTCCCCGCCGGGCCCGAATTTGTTACAACCACCGCTGTCGACCGCCCGGGTCTAACAGTTCGCGAACAATCGGCCGATCGTGCGGCGGCTCGGTCGGCGCTCCGGCTAGGAAGCTCGTGGTCGCGCCAGATGGGCCACCATCGTCTCCCAGACCTTGGAGACGTACGCCGTGTTGCGGAGGGGGTGCGCGCGGCAGCCGAAGGGGGCACCGATGAGACCGTCACACCATCTCCGATCGGCACCGTGAGGTGGCGGCCCGCTTCGCTCCTTCCGTCCTCACCCGGTCGTCGGCCGATGACCTGGCGTCCGAGGCGCGGGACGCCGCGCTCGTCGCTTCCCTGTGCGACGGCTCGGAGGCTGCGTTCAAGCGTCTCGTCGAGGAGCATCACGGCGAGATGGTCCGGGTCGCCGCCCGGTTCGTCTGCGGACAGGCTGCCGCCGAGGATGTCGTCCAGGACGTCTGGATGGTCGTCGTCCGTCGGATCGGCACGTTCGAGGGCCGGTGCTCGCTGAAGACGTGGATCTTCCGCATCCTCACCAACCGGGCCAAGACGGCAGGGCAGCGGGAGGGGCGCCACGTCGGTGTCCCCGTGGCGCCGACGATCGACTGGGCGGGACGGGAACCGGTGTCCGTCCGGGACGAGTCCGTGCCGATGGAACACGAGATGGGAATCGTTCGCGACGCCATCCGCCGCCTCCCGCCGACCCAGCGGCACGTCATCACGTTGCGTGACATCGAGGGCCGTGGCGCACGGGAGGTCTGTGCGCTCCTCGGGCTCAGCGAGGGGAACGAGCGGGTGCTGCTCCATCGAGCCCGAACGCGGGTGCGCCAGTTGCTGCAAGCCGGTCGCGATCGAGAGGAGAGCGACGACGTGGCCTGACCGGCGATGCAGAGTGCGGGGATGAACGGCGATGTGCGCGGATCTGCCGAACCGGTCGCGACGATCGTCGCGCCGCTGGTCGAGGCGCTGCTCGGCGATCCACCCCGCTGCGCGTCGTGTTCTGGGACGGCAGCGCGCGCGGCGATGACCTTGCCGGCATCGACGACGCTGGACCCGGTGGGTGGGCGCCATGGTGCTCGAGGATCCCCGGCGACGGCGAGGTAGATCGACCCGGTGCACACGCTTGGCAGCCGGTGTGGTCGAGCGGGCAAAGCCGATCTCATCGATGATGATGAGTTCGTTGCGGATGACCCGTTCGATGGCTCGGCCGACGGTGTTGTCGGCGAGGGCCCGCCAGAGGTGCTGGACGAGCTCGACGGCGGTGAAGTAGCGCACCTTGTGGCCGGCTTCGACGGCGGTGCGGCCGAGGGCGATGAGGTAGTGGGTCTTGCCGGTGCCGGCCGGTTCGACCAAGCAGACGTTGTCGGCCCGCCGACCCAGTCGAGGGTGATCAGGTAGTCGTCGCTGGCGGTTGGGATGGAGGACTCGGCGAGGTCGAACTCGTCGAGCGCCTTGGCGACGGGGAACGCGCCGAGATCCGGTAAACGTCGAAGCCACGGACTTCGGCGGCAGGGAGATTCGACCACGACATGGTCGCCGCCGTCGGCGGGTTCGGCGGCGGGTGGGCCGATGGTCAGGATGGAGCGGACATCGGCGGCATGGAAGCGGCCGAAGCGATCCCCCAGCGTGGCCATGGGTGTGTTCGTCGGCGCGGAGTGCGCCAGCTAGTCCGACCGCTCGAACGGGTCTTCGTCGCCCTGGTCAGCGTAGAACCGGCCGAGCGCCTTGATCGCTTTGACGCAGCTCACGGCTGCCCACTCCGATCGCTCCCGCTCGTGATCGACGAAGGCGCGTGCAGTGCGCAAGGTGGAGGTCCGGCGAACCCCGCCGTGCTGCTCGGTGGTCGAGGCGCCCAGCGGCGTAGGACTCATAGGGTGAAGGTCCCGGGGCTGCCGGTTCCTCCGTCTGTGCTGCCCCTGGAGCTGTCAAGATGGGGTCTGACCAGGCGTTATGTGGC
>JACCUL010000516.1 GCA_013811855.1 Acidimicrobiia bacterium | reverse complement strand
CGCCGCGGCGATCGCGGCGGCCGTGTCGATGCCCGTCACGTCCGCTCGGGCGTGGTCGGTGAACCGCAGCGCGGCGTGGACCATGCCCGGCACACGGTGGTCGCTGACGTAGCCCCGGTCGCCGAGGCACAGCGCCGCCGCCTCGTACTTGGCAGCCCGGTGCCCGATGCCGGCGGCCGGCTGCGGCCGGCAGTCGGCGCCGGTGGCGACGGCCTCGATGGCGTCGAGCACCTTGACGTAGCCGGTGCACCGGCAGAGGTGGGCGCCCAGGTGGCGGGCCATGTCGGGACGCTCCAGCGCCGTCCCCTTCTTGTCGATCTGGGCCTTGGCCCGCATGACGATGCCCGGGATGCAGAACCCGCACTGCAACCCGCCGCACGCGGCGAAGGCCCTCGCGAACAGCTCGCGCTCGTCGTCGTCGACACCCTCCAGCGTGGTGATCGACTTGCCGGCCACCTTCTCCAGCGACTGCTGGCACGACACCACGGCCTTGCCGTCGATGAGCACGGTGCAGCAGCCGCACTGGCCCGACGGCGAGCACCCGTCCTTGGCTGCCGTCAGGTCGAGCTCGTCGCGCAACGCCGACAGGAGGTGGGGATGGTCGGCGGCGACCTCGACCGGCTCGCCGTTGACGATCAGGGACACGCGAGTCACTGGGATCACCTCGTACCGATGCGAGCGAGCGAGCGCCAGCGAGAGAGCGGCCAGGAGCGGCCTGCGTGGCCGGGGAACGCAATGACGGTCATGGGATCACCTCGTACCGCGCTCGGGCGGCAGGACGACGCCCCGTTGGGACGTGATGCGGGTGTACACCTCGGGGCGGCGGTAGCGGGTGAAGTCGAACAACGTCTCTTTGTACCGGGCGCACCAGTCGAGATCGCAGCGGGCCACGACCAACTCGTCGTCGGTCGTCAGCGCCTGGGCGACGATCTGTCCCGACGGGGCGACGATGCAGCTCTGGCCGAGCGAGTCGACGCCCTCCTCGACCCCGCCCTTGGCCACGCCGACGACCCACGTGCCGTTCTGGTAGGCGCCGGCCTGCATCACCAGCGCGTTGTGGAACCCCTGCAGGATGTCCTGGCTCGGGTCGGGCACGTAGTGGATCGGCGTGTTGTAGCCGCACAGGATCAGCTCGACGCCCTGCAGGCCCATCTCCCGATAGCTCTCCGGCCAGCGCCGGTCGTTGCAGATCATCATCCCGACGATCCCGCCGAAGGCCCGCCACACCGGGAACCCGTACGGCGACGGCTCGAAGTAGTAGCGCTCGGCGTGTTGGAACGGGCGGCCGGGCTCGTGGCGCTCGTGGCCGGGGATGTGGACCTTGTGGAACTTGCCGATCACCGTTCCGTCCCGCTCCACCAGGAGCTGCACGTTCCAGCGGTGCACGTCGCCGCCCGGTGTCGTCTCCCGCTCGGCGTAGCCGAGGCAGAAGCCGATGCCGAGCCGGCGGGCCTCGTCGAACAGCGGCTGGGTCTCGACGTCGGGCATCGCCGCCTCGTACCAGTGGTCGGCTTCGGCGATGTCGTCGACGAACCAGCGCGGGAAGAACGTCGTCAACGCCAGCTCGGGGTAGACGACGAGCTCGACGCCCTGGCGATGGCCATGGTGCAGCAGGTCGATCAGCCGGCCGACGACCTCCTTGCGGGAGTCGTCGCGCTGGACGGGCCCGAGCTGGGCCGCCCCGACGGTCAGGAAGCGGCCCACGGGCTCTCCGTCGCCTGATGGTCGGCCTCCGCCCAGTCGTCGGCCTCCGTTTCGGCGAGGTGCAGCAGCGTCTGCAGCAGGACGTTGGCGCCGGCCTCCAGGTCGGCCGGCTCGGTGAACTCCTCGACGTTGTGGCTGATGCCGCCGACGCTGGGCACGAAGACCATCGCCGTCGGGCAGACCCGGGCCATCATCTGGGCGTCGTGGCCGGCGCCCGACGGCATGCGCAGCGTCGTGTTGCCGAGCCGCCGCGCCGTGGCCTCGACGAGGTCGACGACGCGGGGGTCGAAGTCGACGGGTGCGAAGCGGGCCAGCGCCGTGCGTTCGATGGTGCAGTGCTCGGCCGCGGCCAGCTCGTCGCAGCACGCGGCGAAGCGCCACTCGGCCTCCTCCAGCACCGCCTCGGACACGTTGCGCAGGTCGACCGTCATCGTGGCCGACGCCGCCACCACGTTGACGAGGTCGGGACGCAGGTCCAGCCGGCCGACCGTGCCCACCTGCGGTTCGCCGAGCTCGCCGGCCAGCTCGCGCACGAACGTGCCGAGGCGCATGGCGACGTACCCGGCATCGCGACGCAGGTGCATCGGCGTGGTGCCGGCGTGGCTGGAACGGCCGGTGACGCGCACCTCCTGCCACGAGATGCCCTGCACACCGGTGACGACGCCGATGCCGATCGCCGCGTCCTCCAACACCGGGCCCTGCTCGATGTGCAGCTCGACGAAGGCGAACGGGGTGCGGCCGGGACACGGCGTCGCGCCGCGGTAGCCGATGCGGTCGAGCTCCTCGCCGAGCACGGCGCCGTCGACGCCGACCACGTCGTAGGCGTCCTCGACGGTCAGGCCGCCGACGTACACGAGGGAGCCGAGCATGTCGGGTGCGAAGCGGGCGCCCTCCTCGTCGGTGAAGTAGCCGACGGCCATCGGGCGGCGGGTCGTGACGCCGGCCCGGGCCAGCGTCTCCAGGACCTCCAGGCCAGCGAGGACCCCGAGGTTGCCGTCGTACAGCCCGCCGGTGGCCACCGTGTCGATGTGCGACCCGGTCATCACCGGCGCCCCGTCCTCACGCCCGGCGAGGGTGCCGACGACGTTGCCGATGGCGTCGATGTGGACGTCGAGGCCGAGGTCCTCCATCCACGTGCCCACCAGGTCACGGCCGAGGCGGTCCTCGTCGGTCAACGCCAGGCGGGCGCAGCCCCCTCCCTCGAGCCCACCGATCGCCCCCAGCTCCTCGATGCGCCGGACCAGGCGGTCGGCGTCGACGCGCAGGTCGGTGAGCTGAGCCGCGGGCATCGCGCCCATCCTCGCGCAGCCTTGACATTTTGTCTCCCGAAGGAGGGCGCCGCCGCGTGAGACTCGTCTGGGTGCGGATCGTCTCGAAACCGAGACGCTGGCGCGCCCAGACCCCGAAATGGGACGCTCCGCACCCAAATGGTCAGCGGGCCGCGCGGAGGCCCGCCAGCACCCGTGACGGGGTCAGCGGGAACTCGTCGAACCAGACGCCGGTGGCGTCGTGCACGGCGGCGACGACGGCGGGTGCGTACGTGATGAACGGCATCTCGGCCATGCCCCTCGCGCCCCACGGGCCGAGCGGGTCGGCCAGCTCGAGCACGACCGCCTCGATGCGCCGAGGGATGTCGCCGATGCCCGGGATGAGGTACGTCGACAGCCGCGGGTTGAGGATGCGGCCGTCACGCACCTGGAGGTCCTCACTCAGCGCGTAGCCGTGGGCCTGCACCACCGCCCCCTCGATCTGTCCGATCACGAGCGCCGGGTTGATCGCCCGGCCGACGTCGTGCGCGGAGGTGACCCGGTCGACGACGACGTGCCCCGTCTCGACGTCGACGCTGATCTCGACGGCCTGGGCCACGTAGCCGTAGCTGAAGTTGGGCACGCAGGCCCCGGTCTCGGGATCCATCTCCTCGGTCGGCGGTGGCGTGTACCGGAACCTGCCGACCGCCGGCCGGTCGCCGTCCCGCCAGCGCTTCTCGGCCTCCTCGGCGGCGCCGAGGATCGAGTTGCCGGCCATCCACGTCAGCCGTGACGCCGACGCCGAACCGGAGTCGCCGGACGTGGCGGTGTCCGAGAACTGGCCGTGCACCCGCTCGACGGGTACGCCGACCGCCTCGGCCGCCATCTGCACGAACACCTGATGGGCCCCTTGACCGACGTCGGCCCCGCCGTGGAACAGCTCGACGCGCGCGATCTCGTCGTCGTCATCGCCATGGAGGTGGATCTCGGCTTCGCAGCGCTCGGGGAAGCCGAACGAGAAGCCGACGTTCTTGAACGCGCAGGCGAACCCGCGGCCACGCCGGACCGCCTCCTCCGCCGGCGCCAGCGAAGCGACCGGCGAGAACGCTGGCGCGTCGCCCAGCGGCTCGTCGAGGCCGGCCCGTTCGACGCACGCCTCGATGACCTCGGGCAGCGTGCACCCGTCGGGCATCACGGCCTGGGTGATGCCGATCGAGCCGTCGCGCAGCACGTTGCGGCGCCGCAGCTCGACGGGATCGAGGCCGAGCGCGAGGGCCAGCTTGGTCATCTGGCTCTCGGCCACGAACGCGGCCTGCGGGCCGCCGAAGCCGCGGAACGCTCCTCCGATGGCGGCGTTCGTGTACACGGCGTGCGAGTCGATCCGGGCGTTGGGCACCTCGTAGCAGCCGGCGACGCCGAGGTGCAGGTTCCCGAGCACCTTGTTGGTCGTGTAGTTGTACCCACCGGCATCGAGCCACCCGTCGGCCTCGACGGCGGTGATCGTGCCATCGTGGGTGGCCCCGAGCCGGGCGACGACCCGGCCGCGGTGACGCTTGTGGTGCCCGACGATCGATTCCTCCCGGCTCCACCGGCACGTGACCGGCCGCCGCTCGCCCCGGGCGGCCAGCCGCCACGACGCCAGCGCCATCACGATCTGCAGGGTCGTGTCCTCGCGCCCGCCGAAGGCGCCGCCGATCGCCGGGTAGATCACGCGCACGTCGTCGCGCGGGAGGTCGAGGGCGTGGGCGATCTGCTCCTGGTCCTCGTGCGTCCACTGCCCCGCCACCTCGACCGTCACCCGCCCGGCGTCGTCGACGTAGCTGACGGCGGCCTCCGGCTGGAGGTAGGCGTGCTCCTGGTAGGGGAACTCGTACGTGCCCTCGATAACGACGTCGGCGGCGGCCCACCCCGCCTCGATGTCGCCCTTGCACACCTTGTACGAGTGGTACACGTTCGAGTCCCGCCCGTTCTCCGGGTGGATCAGCGTCGAGCCGGCCAGCGCGGCGTCGATGTCGGCGACGACCGGCAGCGGCTCCCACTCGACGTCGATCAGCGCGACGGCGCGGTCGGCGGCCTCGATCGACTCGGCCACGACGAAGGCGATGTTGTCGGCCTCCCAGCGCGATACGTCGCACGGGATCGGGCTGCGGCCGGTGTGCTCCAAGCCGACGAAGACGGGCTGGTCGAAGAGCGTCAGGCCGTACTCGTTGACGGGGACGTCGGCAGACGTGAACACGGCGACGACGCCGGGCGATGTCCGCGCCCGCTCGATGTCCAGCGCGACGACCCGGGCGTGGGGCTGGTCGGAGAACACGAGCCGGGCCACCAGCGCGCCGGCGGGGAACCCGTCGGCCGGGTACCTGGCCGCGCCGGTGACCTTGTCCGGCGCGTCACGGCGCAGCTCCGACCGGCCGACCGTCACGACGACGACGCCTGCTCGACGGCCTGGACGATGGCGCCGTAGCCGGTGCAGCGGCAGAGGTTGCCGGCCAATCCCTGACGGATCGCCTCGCCGTCGGGCTGCGGTCGCTCGTCGAGCAGGGCGGCGCCGGCGACGAGGAAGCCGGGCGTGCAGAACCCGCATTGGACGGCACCGCAGTCGACGAACGCCTGCTGCAGCGGGTGCAACACGTCGCCGTCGGCCAATCCCTCGACGGTCGTGATCTCGGCGCCGTCGGCGCGGGCGGCGGGGACGAGGCACGACATGACGGCGGCGCCGTCGAGCAGCACGGTGCAGGCGCCGCACTCCCCTTCGGCGCAGCCCTCCTTGGTGCCCGTCAGCGCCAGCTCGTCACGCAGCCAGTCGAGCAGCGTCGTGCCGACGCCGCCGCCGGCGCTGACCGGCTCGCCGTTCACGGTGCAGGCGACGGGTTCGTCGCCGGTGAACGACCGCTCGGGCGAGCCGGCGGCGGGCGCGCCGCGACCCGACGACGCCAGGCGCACGGG
>JACCUL010000507.1 GCA_013811855.1 Acidimicrobiia bacterium | reverse complement strand
GAGATCTTCGACTGGCTGGAGGTCGTCGACTTCGGCGACGCCGACTGCCCGCACGGCCAGACCGAGGTCAGCCACGCCAACATCAAGGCCCGCGTCCACGAGATCGCCCGGCGCGGCATCGTCCCGGTGATCCTCGGCGGCGACCACTCGATCACGTGGCCGGCCGCCACCGCGGTGGCCGACGTCCACGGGTACGGCAGTGTCGGCATCGTCCACTTCGACGCCCACGCCGACACGGCCGACATCGTCGACGGCAACCTGGCCAGCCACGGCACGCCGATGCGACGGCTGATCGAGTCCGGCGCCGTCCCCGGCACGCACTTCGTGCAGGTCGGGCTGCGCGGCTACTGGCCGCCGCAGGACACCTTCGAGTGGATGCTCGAACAGGGGATGCGCTGGCACACGATGCAGGAGATCTGGGAGCGCGGCTTCAAGGACGTGATGGCCGACGCCGTGCGCGAGGCGCTCGCCGCGGCCGAGCACCTGTACGTGTCGGTCGACATCGACGTGCTCGACCCGGCCTTCGCTCCCGGTACCGGTACGCCCGAGCCGGGCGGCATCCCGAGCTCCGACCTGTTGCGGATGGTCCGCCAGCTCTGCCGCGAGCACGACGTCGTGGGCGTCGACGTGGTCGAGGTGTCACCGCCCTACGACTCCAGCGAGCTCACGGTCAACGCCGCCCACCGCGTCGTCTTCGAAGCCCTTGCCGGCATGGCCGCAAGACGCCGCGACGCCGCCGGCGAGACGGGCGGACCGCCGTCCCGCTAGTCCGTCTCGGTCACGGTTGTGGTCGCCCCAGCCACCAAATCCGTGACCAAGAGGACTACACGGCGAGCTCGCACCACTCCTTGTACTGCGGCTCCTCGGCGCGCACGGCGCGGGCGTACACCGCGGCGATGGCCGTGGTCATCGGGCCGGGGCAGGGGACGGCACGGTCGTCGACGGAGTTGACCGACGACACCTCGGCCGCCGTGCCGCAGACGAAGATCTCCTCGGCGATGTAGAGGTCGCTGCGGGCCAGGTCGTCGACCCGGCACTCGAAGCCGAGGTCGGCGGCGATGGTCATCACCGTGTGCTGGGTGATGCCCTCGAGCGCGCCGGCCGACAGCGGTGGCGTGAGCAGCGTGCCGTGGCGGGCCACGAAGATGTTCTCGCCGGTGCATTCGGCCACCAGCCCGTTCGGCGCCAGCATGATCGCCTCGTCGTACCCGGCGTTCAGCGCCTCCACCTTGGCCAGCGACGAGTTGACGTAGTTACCCGTGGTCTTCGACGCCGGCGGCATCGTGTTGTGGTCGTGGCGCGTCCACGAGGAGACCTTCATGCGGACCCCCTTCGTCACCGCCTCGTCGCCCAGGTAGGCGCCCCACGGCCAGCAGGCGATGGCCACGTCGACCGTGCACGGCAGGGTGTTGAGCCCCATCTCGCCGTAACCGAGGTAGGCGATCGGCCGGACGTAGCACGAGCCGAGGCCGGTGGCGGCGACGGTGGCCTTGGTCGCCTCGATCAGCTCGTCGACGGAGTACGGCAGCTCCATCCCCACGATCTTCGCCGAGTTGTGCAGCCGCACGATGTGGTCGGTCAGTCGGAACACGGCCGGTCCCTGCGACGTCTCGTAGGCGCGGATGCCCTCGAACACGCCGGTGCCGTAGTGGAGCGTGTGCGTGAGCACGTGGATGCGGGCCTGGTCCCAGTCGACCAGCTCCCCGTTCATCCAGATCTTGGAGGTCGGCGTGATGGGCATGGGCGTCAGTCTCCCACCCGCGCCACGATCGCGTCACCCACGGAACTGGTGCTCCGGCCAACAGGACCGCCGGCCGCGGCCTCGATGTCGGCGGCGCAGGCGACCCGGATGCGCCCGGCGGCGGCGACCTCGCCGAGGTGCTCGAGCATCAGCGCCGCCGACAGGATCGCCGCCGTCGGGTTGGCCATGCCGGTGCCGGCGATGTCCGGCGCCGAGCCGTGCACGGGCTCGAACATGCTCGGACCGGTGCGGGCGGGGTTGAGGTTGGCCGAGCTGGCCAGGCCGACGCCGCCCGACACGGCGCCGCCGAGGTCGGTGAGGATGTCGCCGAACAGGTTGTCGGTGACGATCACGTCGTAGCGCTGGGGGTCCGAGACGAAGTAGATCGTCGCCGCGTCGACGTGGTGGTAGGCGGTGCGCACCGACGGGAACTCGGCGGCCACGTCGTCGAACGTGCGCTGCCAGAGGTCGCCGGCGAACGCCAGCACGTTCGTCTTGTGCACCAGCGTCAGGTGGTGGCGCGGTCGGGCGGCGGCGAGCGCGAAGGCGTAGCGGACGCAGCGCTCGACGCCCATGCGGGTGTTGACGCTGACCTGCGTCGCCACCTCCTGCGGCGTGCCCTTGCGCAGGACGCCGCCCTCGCCCGCGTACGGCCCTTCGGTGTTCTCGCGGATGACGACGAAGTCGTGGCCCGGCGCCCCGTCCGCGCCGCCGGGGCGGGTGAAGGGCCGCTGGTTGACGTACAGGTCGAGCTCGAAGCGCAGCTTCAGCAGCAGGCCCCGCTCGATCACGCCGGGCGGGACCTCGGGCGTGCCGACGGCGCCGAGGAGGATGGCGTCGAAGCCACGCAACTCGTCGAGCGTGGCGTCGGAGAGGATCTCGCCGTCACGCAGATAGCGCGCTCCGCCGAGGTCGAAGTCGGTGACGTCGACGGCGACGCCGGTGGCCCCCACCACGCGCATCGCCTCCGCCGTGACCTCGGGCCCGATGCCGTCGCCGCCGATCACGGCGATGCGATGAGGAGCGGTCGACGAGGGCTCGGACATGGGCGGGAATCTAGGGACGCCCGGCCCGCCGCGGCGACCCTCCCGGTGGCCAGGACGCCCCACCGGTAACATCGATCCACCTATGGACGCGACCCAGTTGTCCCAGGCGGCCCACGAGCGGTTGCAGGCCGAGCTCGAGGACCTCACCACGCGCGGGCGCATCGAGGTGGCCGTCAAGATCGAACGGGCCCGTGAGCTGGGCGATCTCTCCGAGAACGGCGACTACCAGGCGGCCAAGGACGAACAGGGCCACATGGAAGGTCGCATCCGCCAGCTCGAGTCGCTGCTGGACAACGTCGAGATCATCGAGACGCCGGAGCCCGGCGTCGTCGGGCCGGGCACCATCGTCACGATCGTCTACGACGGCGACAGCGACGACAACGCCGAGCGCTACTTGGTCGGCCACATCGAAGAGCGCGTCGCCGAGCTCGACATCATCAGCCCCACGGCGCCGATGGGCGCGGCGCTGATCGGCGCCCGGGTCGGCGACACCGTCGCCTACGAAGCGCCGACGGGCGAGCTGCGGGTGCGGGTCCTGCAGGTGGAAGCGGCCTGAGCGACGCCGTCGCCGCGCCGCGGCTCCCCGACGCGTCCGGCGCAGGCGTCGTCGCCGAGCCCAGGGCGCGTCGCCCTGCCCTGCCGCCGGGTCGGGACGTCGAGATCCCGGGCGGCACCGTCCACGTCCGTGAGCTGACAGGGCCGCCAGGCGCGCCGGCGATCGTGCTGCTGCACGGGTGGACGGCGACCGCCGACCTCAACTTCTTCGCCTGCTACGCCGGCCTCGGACGGCACTTCCGGGTGCTCGCGTTCGACCAACGGGGACACGGCCGCGGGCTGCGCTCGCGCTGGCCGTTCCGTCTCGCCGACTGCGCCGACGACGTGGCCGCGGTGACCGATGCGGTCGGCCTCGAGCGGGTCATCGTCGTCGGCTACTCGATGGGCGGCACCGTCGCCCAGCTCGTGTGGCGGCGCCACCCGTCGCTCGTGCGGGGCCTCGTGCTCGGGGCGACGGCGGCCGGGTTCAGCAGCGGGCGCACGGAGCGCCTGTCGTTTCTCGGGTTGACCGGGCTGGCCGCGCTCGCCCGGCTGACCCCGTCCCAAGCGCGACAGTGGCTGACCGGCCAGCTCTACCTGCAGCGCAGGACCGACACGTGGGAGCCATGGGCGATCGGCGAGGCGTCGTCGCACGACTGGCGGATGGTGCTGGAGGCCGGCCACGCGCTCGGGCAGTTCCGGGCGCACGACTGGCTGGCCGAGATCGACGTGCCGACGTCCGTGCTGTTGACGATGCGCGACGAGATCGTCCCGCTGAGGCGGCAGCTCCGCCTGCTCGACACCATCCCCGGAGCCGCCGCGTTCCGCGTCGATGCCGGCCACGACGCGCCGGTGCGCCACCCCCGCCGCTTCGTGCCGGTGCTCGTCGACGCCTGCAACGCCGTCGCCGCTCGCGCCCCGTGAGGCGGAGGTACAACTGGTTCGTCGCGGCGATCGCCGTCGGTGTTCTCGCCGCGTCGTGCCGGCGCGGCGCGGGTCGCGCGGGAACCGCCGTCAACCGCACCTCCCGCACCGGCCGCAACGTCGAGGTGGCCCGCATGGGCCTGGCCGTCGGCGGCACGTACGCGTCGACGGGCGCCCGCAAGCTGTTCGCCTCGGCCGAGCGTCGTGTCGAGCTGGACGACGAGCGGCGCCTGCGCAGCGCGGAGCAGGTCGCCGAACGGCTCGGCAACATGAAAGGCGCGTTGATGAAGATCGGCCAGATGGCCAGCTACCTGGACGACGGGCTACCGGAGCCGGTGCGGGCCGCGCTGGCCCAGCTGCAGACGGCGGCGCCACCGATGAGCGCCGAGCTGGCCGCCCAGGTGGTCACCGAGGAGCTCGGCCGGCCGCCCGACGAGCTGTTCGTCGAGTGGGACCGCGAACCCATCGCCGCCGCCTCGATCGGTCAGGTCCACCGGGCCGTCTACGCCGATCCGGCGACGGGCCGCGAGCGGGCGGTCGCCGTGAAGGTGCAGTACCCCGGCGTCGCCGCGGCCATCGGGGCCGACCTGCGCAACACGAAGCTGCTCGGCGCCGTGCTGGCCCAGGGGTTCGGGGGGCTCGACCCGGAGGAGATGATCGCCGAGATCAGGGAGCGGCTGACCGAGGAGCTCGACTACCGCCGGGAGGCGGCGAACCAGCACCGCTTCGCCGAGTGGTACCGCGGCCATCCGTTCATCCATGTGCCAGACGTCGTCGGCGAGCTCTGCGCCGACCGCGTGCTGACGACCGAGCTCGTCGTCGGCAGCCCGTGGCGGGAGCTGCTCACGTGGGACCAGCACGAGCGGGATCTCGCCGCCGAGTGCATCTTCCGCTTCGTGTTCCGCAGCCTGTACCGCAGGCACGCCTTCAACGGCGATCCGCATCCCGGCAACTACCTCTTCCACGGCGACGGCAAGGTCACGTTCCTCGACTTCGGGCTCGTTCGACACTTCACGGACGCCGAGATCGACGTGTTCGCGTCGATGGTCCAGGCGGCCGCCGTCGAGCACGACGCGGCGCGCTTCCGCGGCATCGTCGAGCGAGCAGGACTGCTGCGGGCCGATGCTCCCGTGTCGACCGAGGAGGCCGGCGCCTTTTACTCCAGCTTCTACGAGCCGGTCGCCGAGGACCGGGCCATGCGCTGGACGAAGGAGTACGCCAGTCGCATCGTGCGCCACACGTTCGACCGCAGCAGCCCCATTGCCCAGTACTCGACGGTGCCGCGGGCGTTCGTGTTCATCCAGCGCATCAACCTCGGCCTGTACGCGCTGCTCGGCGACCTCGGGGCCGGCGGGAACTACCGCCGGATCGCCGAGGAGCTGTGGCCGTTCAGCGACGGCCCGCCGTCGACCCCGATGGGCGACGCCGAGGACGAGTGGCTCAGGACGCGTTGCGCACCCGGTTGAACGGCCCCGTGATGGCGAACGTGACGCCGGGCTGCTGCAAGTTGGCGAACAGCGTGCGCCGGTCCGGGGAAAAGCACACGCCTGCGAACTCGCTCTCGTCACGGGCGTTGCGGGCCAACGGAACGACCACGCCCTCGGCCGACACGGCTTGCAGGAGCTGCGTGCCGCTGCCGTCCTCGGCCAGGAGCACGCCACCCCACGGTGACACGGTGATGTTGTCCGGTCCGTCCGGGCGGTCGCTGGCCGTGTCCGGGTTGACGCCGAAGCTGACCTCGAGCGTCAGCGTGTCGCGGTCCGGGCGCAGACGCCAGACCTGGCCGTCGTGCTCGCCGACCGAACCGTCGGTGTTCCGGGCGTACGACGCCACGATGTAGGCGCTGCGCCGACCCCACCACAATCCCTCCAGCTTGCGGCTGCGCGTGACCTCGGGGAGCTGCACACGGGTGGGAACGCCCGCCGCCAGTGGGTCGGGCACGTCGACCCAGCCGACCTGCAGTCTGCTTCCGGGCACCGAGTAGGCCGACAGGTCGGGCACGAACGTCCCGCCGTCGGTGCAGCGCATCGCTTGCAGCACGCCGCCCGCACGCAGGGAACCGTACGTCCGCAATGGGCGATGCGGCAGCATCCGATAGACGAGGCCGTTGGGCTCTCTGGCGTCCTCGGTCAGGTAGACGACCTGGCGATACGGGTCGATCGTGGCCGCTTCGTGGGCGAACCGACCGAGCCCGGTCAACGGCGTCGGGTGGATGTTGTTTCGAGGCCGGAACGGGTCGACCTCGAAGACGAAGCCGTGATCCTTCTCCTGCCCGTCGTCGCCGGCCCGGTCCTCGGTCTCCTCGCACGTCAGCCACGTGTCCCAGGGCGTGAGCCCGCCCGCGCAGTTGTCGTTCGTGCCGGCGAGGCTCGTGTACTGGTTCTCGATGGATCCGCTGCGGTCCATGTGCAGCGTCGTGGTGCCACCGAGCGCGACGCGGTCGTACGTGAAGTCCGGGGTCGCGATCGCCGGCACCGTGGCCTCGGTGTCCTGCTCGTGGTTGCGGACCAGCACCGTCCACCGGTAGCGGCCGAACGCCGCCATGCCGTCGAAGCTGTCCGGCACCGGACGACCGCCGTCCATGATGTCGCCGACCTGTGACAGCACGCGGTAGCCGAACCCCTCGGGGAGATCGAGCAGCCCATTCGGGTCGTCGAGCAATGGGCCGAGCGGA
Source organism: Acidimicrobiia bacterium (assembly GCA_013811855.1). GTDB lineage: Bacteria > Actinomycetota > Acidimicrobiia > Acidimicrobiales > Ilumatobacteraceae > JALZMG01. The sequence goes on along the minus strand of JACCUL010000507.1, from coordinate 2,566 downwards.
CGGCCACCCGACGGTGAGCCGGGCGTGGCGGCAACGGCCGGTGCCCGACTGAAGAGGCCGGAGAGCTCCCCGGCGAACACGAGGCCGGCGCCGGCAAGGGCACCGCGTTGCAGGAGGTCCCGGCGGGTGTGGGTCATGACTGCGACAGTGCAGGACCGGGCGGTCCTCCGGATGTCGGTCGTACGGCCGCGTGGTGATCGTGTCGTGAACATCTGCGTTCGTCGGGCGACACGGCGCGATCGCACGGCCGCCGGCCACGGCGACGGGCGCACCGATAGCGTCGTTCCGATGCGCCGCAAGGCCCTTGCGGCCGCTTTCGTTCTTACGACCTTCGCGGCCTGTTCGGGCGATGCGAGCGACCCGACCACGGGCAGCACGGCGACGGCGACGTCAACGCCGGGCCCGTCGGTCCCCGATATCTCGCTGGTGCCGGCCACGACGGGGCCGACGGTGCCGCCGCCTTCCGTCGACCTGCCAGACGAGCTCCCCACCGAGCTCGTTGTCACCGAGCTCGAGCCCGGCTGCGGCGTGAAGGCCGCCGACGGTGATGCCGTGTTCGTCAACTACGTCGGCGTGCGCAGCGAGGACGGCACGCAGTTCGACAGCAACTTCGGCGACCAGCCGTTCCCGGTCCAGCTCGGCGCGGGCGGCGTCATCGCCGGCTGGGACCAGGGCTTGGTCGGCGTCAGCGCCGGCGAGCGCGTCCAGCTCGACATCCCGTCGGAGCTGGCCTACGGCGACGCGCCCGAGGGCGACGTCATCAAGGCCGGCGACGCGCTGACGTTCGTGATCGACGTCGTCGGCGTGGTCCCGACGACAGACCCTGCTGACGCGCCGAGCGACGTCGAGCTGCCGACCTCCGACGAGCCGGTCAGCGATCTGGTCACCGACGACGTGCGCGAGGGCGACTGCACCGCCATCGCGGCGGGCATGACTGGGATCATCCACCTGCAGGCGGCGCGAGCGGACACCGGCGCGGTGTTCGGCAGCACGTGGGACACCGCCCAGCCCGAGACCATCGTGCTCGAGGAGGCCCAGCTGTTGCCTGGTCTGGTCGACGGCATCGTCGGGATGCAGGTCGGCGGCCGGAGGATCATCACGATCCCGTCGGACCGGGCGTTCGGTCCTGAGGGTCGTCCGGAGCTCGACGTCCCGCCCGACACCGCCGTCATCGTGATCGTCGACCTCCTCGCCGCCTTCTGACGTGTTACTCCGGACACCCGCCACCGCCGAGTTATACTACGAGGTATGACTCACCGCGTCGGGCCCAAGGGTCAGGTTGTCATCCCGAAGGAACTTCGCGACGAGCTCGGCATTGAAGCCGGCGACGAGGTCAACTTCTGGCGCCACGGCGATCACGTAGCCGTGCGCCCTGCCGGCCGAGCCGAGCTCCGTGGCCGGTTCCGCACCGACGAGCTCACGGCGATCCTCGAAGCCGAACGGCGAGTAGACCGCACCCGCGAGCGATGACCACGGTCCTGGACTCCTGGGCCGCCCTGCGTTACCTCGAAGACCACGGCCGCGCCGCAATCGAAGTCGCAGCCCTGTTGGCAGCAGAGCGGCCCGTGATGAGCTGGATCAATCTCGGCGAGGTCTTCTACGTCATTCGTCGCGCCGCCGGCGAGGATGCTGCGTCGTCCACGGTGCGCGACCTGCGAGACGTCGTCGTCGCCGAACTGCCAGATGATCAACGCATCCTCCAAGCCGGCCGGATCAAGTACGACTATCCGCTCGCGTACGCCGATGCCTTCGCCGCTGCCACGGCCCAAGCACACGACGCCGAGCTGTGGACCGGAGACCCCGAGCTCCTCATCGAGAGCGCTCCTTGGAGGTGGCGAGACCTGCGCTGAAGCCGGTTCGCAGTGTTTCTCGACATCGCCGGCAATCGCGACCCCGGCGTTCCATGACGCCCCAGTTCCACCTCGCCTGTTGGATCGCCGCTACGACGCCGCCTTCTCGTCAGGGGGGTCGAAGCTGACGTCGGCGGTGTCGACGACCCCGGCCGTGCGACCCGGCGCCGACTGCCACGACCAGTACAGGTTGGTGTGGGAGATCACCTTGTCGGGCGGGGGCGCGCCCCACTCGGAGAGGTCCTCGGTGGTGTGGGCGTCGCCGACGAGGACCGTGTCGTAGCCGCGGGTGAACGCACCGTGCAGCGTCGAACGGATGCAGGCGTCGGTTTGGGCGCCGGTGACGACGAGGCGGCCGACGCCCCGCGCCGCAAGCTCCGACTCGAGGTCCGTGTCCTCGAACGAGTCGCCGTAGCGCTTGTGGACCAACGGCTCCGACTCCGCCCGCTGGAGCTCGTCGACGTACTGCCACTGGTCGCTGCCCTGGGGCAGCTCGTCGTCGGAGGAGTGCTGGACCCAGATCATGGGAACGTCCTCGGCCCGAGCCTTGCCGACGAGGGTGCTGATGTTGCCGATCACCACGTCGCGCTGGTGGGCGTTGGCGACGACGCCCTTCTGCACGTCGATCACCAGGAGGGCGGTGTTGGGCCGGTTCGACAAGCTGGTCATGCGAGCCTCCTCAGGTCGGGCGATCCACCCTAACGAGCCCCTCTCAC
>JACCUL010000489.1 GCA_013811855.1 Acidimicrobiia bacterium | reverse complement strand
GCTCAGGGCCAGACCGGCCTGACCGGCGCCGATGACGACGGTGTCGACGACGTTCATGGTGATCCACGGGCGACCGAGACCGGCCGGGCGCCGCCCGCCCGGCCGGTCGAAGCCGGTGTCAGCCGGCGTCGACCTCGATGACGACGGGCACGCCGTTGGTGATGATGTCGTAGACCGCCGAGCGCTGCTTCGACCGCTCGAGGACGTCGCGCAGCTTCGCCGGGTCGTCGCCGCGCAGCTTGAAGCTGATCCGGATCTGCTGGTAGCCGTTGCGGACCTCGTCGGAGAGCCCGAGGATCCCGAGCAGGTCGATGTCGCCTTCGACGGTCGACGACACCTCGTCGAGGTGCACGCCTCGCGCCGCGGCGACGTTGACCAGACCGGCGGTCAGGCAGGCGGCGAGGGCATGGAGCACGTATTCGATCGGTGTAGGGCCCTGGTCCGATCCGACCAGCACCGGGGGGTGGTCGGCGTCGAACATGAACGGCTCCCGGTGGGTCATCTCCTGCATCGCGCCGTGGAAGCCGTGGATCGTGGAGCGGTTGTGGGTCCCGTTGACCCACGTGTTGGTGGCCCGGAACTGGAATGGCGATCTCGTGGTCGCCCTTCACGGCATCGAGCGTGGCGAACAGCGTGGCGGTGTCGACGCCGTTGCGGACGGGATTGGTGGTGGTGGTCATTGCAGGATATCCTTTCGTTTTCGTTCGGTCGACCGACCGATTCGCCCACAGTAGATATTGGTGGATCCTCTGTCAAGCTCTTGATTGGGCGTCTCGACGAACGTAAGCTCTCGGTCGATCGACCGAAGAGAGGAGGCCGGCGATGGGAGTCGGCGAAGGGCTCACGCGAGGAGTGATCCTCGATGCGGCGCGCGAGCGCCTGCTCGCCGACGGGTACGCCAACCTGTCGACGCGCAAGGTGGCCGCCGAGGCGGGCGTCCCGCTGTCGCAGCTGCACTACCACTTCGGGTCGAAGAACGGCTTGATCCTCGCCCTGCTGGAGGTGGAGAACCGTCGCCGGCTGGAACGTCAGCAGCGGATGTACGGCGAGGACCTCCCGTTGTGGCAGCGCTACGAGCAGGCCTGTGACTTCCTCGAGGACGACCTGGAGTCCGGCTACGTCCGCGTCCTGCAGGAGATGATCGCCGCCGGGTGGTCCGAGCCGGCCGTCGGGGCGGCCGTGCGCGAGCTGGTCCTCGGCTGGTTCGACCTGCTCACCGACGTCATGCGCCGGGCCGAGGCCGAGCACGGCCCGCTCGGTCCGTTCACGGCCGACGAGGTGGCGACGCTGATCGCCAACTCGTTCATCGGATCCGAGGCCCTCCTGCTGCTCGGGTTCGACCGCCAGACCTTGCCCATCCGCGCCGCTCTGCGCCGCGTCGGCACCGTGCTGCGCTCCTGGGAGGAGGGATCGTGAGGGCGCTCGAACCGCGCTCCGCCGGGATCGTCGAGCGCGACGGCGTCCTGCTCGCGTTCGAGGTCTTCGGGGACGGTGAACCGACCGTTGTGCTGCTGCCGACGTGGTCGATCATCCACTCCCGCTTCTGGAAGGCGCAGGTGGCCACGCTCGCCCGGCGCCACCGGGTCGTCACCTTCGACGGTCGCGGCGTCGGCCGCTCGGGTCGACCAGTCGGTGCCGCGGCGTACACCCACCACCAGTTCACCGCCGACACGCTGGCCGTGCTCGACGCCACGGGCACGGAGCAGGCCGTGCTCGTCGCGCTGTCCTGTGGGGTGCTCTGGGCCGCGCAGCTCGCCGCCGACCACCCGGAGCGGGCGCTCGGCATCGTCACCCTCGGCCCGGCCGTCGCGCTGGCGCCGGCGCATCCCGACCGGGAGGTGTTCCCGTTCGACGAGCCGCTGACCGAGACCCGGGGGTGGGCCAAGTACAACCGCCACCACTGGCAGCGCGACTTCCCGGACTTCCTCGAGTTCTTCTTCACGCAGATGTTCACCGAGCCGCACTCGACCAAGCAGATCGAGGACTGCGTCGAGTGGGCGTCGGACACCGACCCGGCGCGGCTGGCCGACGCCAACGACGGGATCGGGGCCTGTGGCATGGAGGACTTCCGCGCCGTATGCGAGCGCGTTTGCTGCCCGGTCCTCGTGATCCACGGCGACGAGGACGAGCTGCGCCCCCACGCCCAAGGTGTCGCCCTGGCCGACGCCACCCGCGGGTCGCTCGTCACCATCGCGGGCGGCGGCCACGGCGTGCACGCTCGCGACCCAATTCTCGTCAACCAATTGATCCGCGACTTCGTGGAACGCGTCCACCCCACCCCGAGC
>JACCUL010000488.1 GCA_013811855.1 Acidimicrobiia bacterium | reverse complement strand
GCTCGGGGTGGGGTGGACGCGTTCCACGAAGTCGCGGATCAATTGGTTGACGAGAATTGGGTCGCGAGCGTGCACGCCGTGGCCGCCGCCCGCGATGGTGACGAGCGACCCGCGGGTGGCGTCGGCCTGCGCGCCCTCGTCCGCGAGGCCGACGCCGAGCTCGCCGCCCGCCTCGCCGACGCCACGCCACCGTCTGGTGTGCGGACGTTCGCCGGGCTCCCCGGGTTCATCCGTCGCTCCTGGGGGCCGGGCTGGGCGTTGGTCGGCGACGCCGGCTACTGGAAGGACCCGCTGACGGCGCACGGTCTCAGCGACGCGCTGCGTGACGCCGAGCTGCTGGCCGGCGCCATCGTGTCGGCCGCGTGCGGCCTCGAGGATGAGGCTGCCGCCCTCGCCAACTACCAGGCGACTCGCGATCGGCTGTCGGCCGACCTGTTCTCGGTCACCGACACGATCGCCGGGCACCGCTGGACCGACGACGCGATCGGCGACCTGCTGCTGCGACTCAGCGCGTCGATGGCCGACGAGGTGGCGGCTCTGGCTGAACTGGAGCCGGTGGGAGCGGTCGTCACGCTTGGTCGCGGCCCCGTCAGCTGATGATGATCGGCTCGCCGTCCGCACGCGCCACGGCGATCCCGTGCGGTCCGGCTGCGCCGTCGACGTGGCGAAGGGGAAGCTCGTGCGGTCCCAGCCACGACGCCAGCCGATCCTCGTCGCTGCCGAGCTCGACCCACTCGATGCCCACCGCGCCGCAGCGATGCTCGACGGGTGCGCGGCCCGGGTGGTCCAGCTCGTCGACGTCCCACCTGATGAAGAACGGCAGCCCGCCTGTCAAGGCGGCGTCGAGCGCCACGAGGTGCCACGTGAGTTCGACGCCGTCGGGACGCGTGCGCCTCATCGGGAACGGCTCGTACCCCGTCCGTCGGGCCGTGGCCTCGATGTCGCCGGTGCGCAGGCACAGCGCGGCGGGCGATGCGCCGGCCTCGGCGAGTCGTCGCTCCACCCACGCTCCGAGCGGGCTGGCGGCGGCTTCCTCGCGGTCGACGACAGCCATCAGCTCGATGTAGCTGCGACCGAGCGGCACGATGCGATTGCCGGTGCCGTGGCCGAGATGGCGCCCACCCGCGACGGACGCCAGACCCTGCTGCTCGTATCTGCGGGCCGCCTCCTCGAGGTCAGGCACGACGACGATCACGTGGTCGATGGCGAGCACGTCCGCACGATAAGCAAACCGTGACGCCTGCTTGCGAGCGACGGGGTGTATCGGTCGGTCGACGATGGCATTCGCAGACTCCGCCGACCTGCGGCCACTAGGGGCCGATCTGGAGCGGATCACCGGTCCGGATGGTTCCGGGTGTGCGGACCGCGGTCCAGACGCCGAGGGTGCCGTCGTGGTGGCGGGCCACGGTCCTGTAGATGTCGACGTCGCGCTCGAGCCCGGGCTGCGGCCGGGTCACCATCGTGCAGCGCACGCACGGTTGCCGGGGATCGAGCTCGACGGCGCCGACACGAACCGTCCGACCGCACCAGCCGTCCTCGACCCACCCGTCGGTCGCGACATCGATGAGCAAGTTGGGCCGGAACCGGCGGACATCCCAGTCGCCATCGGGATGGAGGGCCGCTCCGGCGCGGATGCTGGCCGTGGTGAGGAGGAGCAGCGGCAGCCCGTCGACGAAGCGGCCGGCGGGCATGGTCCATTCGATGGCGGTGCTGCGGTCATCGGTGGCATCGGCGAAGTACTCGGCCCGACCTCCCGGCGCGCTGATGGCGGCGGCGAGCGTGACCGGCTGGCCGAGCCAGTCGGTGAGCGCGGCGTTCGTGGCGAGCCCTTCGCCGCGAAGGATGGTCCCGTTGGGCAGACCGATCTCGGGTTGGCCGTCCGGCCCGAGCGATGCCGCGGCCTCGAGCAGCCGGGGTTCGCGCCGGCCGGTGAGGATCTTGCCAGTGGCCTCGTCGCGGATGCCCCAGCACCGATCGCCCCGCAGGCCGTCGGTGTCGACGACGGCGGACTCGAGCGGTTCGCCCTGGAGGGATTTCACCGGGTGACGCCAGATGGCGAGGAGCTGCATCATCGCGCCGCCTGCGGACCATCCGCCGACGACGTCAGCCGCGGCGAGTGGTCGATGGAGAGCACCTGGGTCAACGTGACGTGAGCATGCCCGGCGGATGCGGCGTCACGCCTCATGCACGAGGCAGAACGGGTGCCCGGCCGGATCGAGGTAGACGCGGAAGCTCTCGCCGCCCGGCTGCTGTTCCGCCTTCTTGGCCCCCAGCTCGAGCACGGCCTGCTCGCCGGCGTCGAGGTCGTCCACGTCGAAGTCGAGGTGCAGCTGCTGCGGCTGGTCGTCGCTCGGCCAGGCCGGGGGGTGATGGCCGGGCGCGAGCTGGAACGCGATGGTCGCGCCGTGGGGGCTGACCAGCTGCACCCAGCCGTCATCATCGTCGGGCGAGCCGTCGATCTCCCATCCCGTGACGGCGGCGTAGAACTTCGCCAGCTCGACTGGCCGCTGGCAGTCGAGGGCGACGAGGCTGAATCGGGCGATCCCAGTCATGGGACGAAGGTACGTGGCGACGGCGGTGCTCGCCAAGGACGGCGGCCAGGCGCTCAGCTACATGGTTGGAAGGTTGCACATCCAACGACTACGAGCGGAGGCCGAGCACCGACTCGGCGGGCGGTTCGACGCCAAGGGGCTTCCACGACGCGGTCCTCGGACATGGTGCGCTCCCGCGCGACGTGCTGACGATGGTGGTCGACAGTTGGACCACCAAGACGGCCGCGGTGTGAGGGCGCCCAGAAGAGTCGGTGATGGGCGAGCTCAGACGTGGACCAGCTCGTCGAAGGGCACCGGGTCGGCGACGTCGAGCTGGTCGTAACGACAGCTCTCGGGCTCGCGGTCGGGTCGCCAGCGCACGAACGACACGCCATGGCGGAAGCGCCCCTTCTCCAACTGGCCGAACGTCACCTCGGCGACGCGCTCGGCCCGGACCGGCACCCACGAGAGGTCCTTGCCGGCGTTCCAGCGGCTGCCGACACCCGGTCGCCGGCCACCATCGGGAGCCTGCTGCTGCCACTCGGCCCAGTCCTGCCACGGGTGGCCCTCGACGGCGTCGTGCGTGAGCGGCTCGAGCTCGGCCAGCAACGCCGTGCGGAAGGCCCGGGAGAACGACGCCGCCACCCCGACGTGCTGGAGCTTGCCGGCGTCGTCGTGCAGGCCGAGCAGCAGTGAGCCGACGCCCAGCCCGTCCTTGTGGATGCGGTATCCGGCGACCACGCACTCGGCGGTGCGCTCGTGCTTGACCTTGACGAGCACGCGCTTGTCGGGCTGGTAGGGGTCGGCGAGGCGCTTGGCGACAACACCGTCCAACCCGGCGCCCTCGAACCGGCGGAACCACTCCTCGGCGTGCCGGCGCTCCGTGCTGGCCGGCGTGATGTAGATCGGGGGTGACGGGTCCAGCGCATCGAGCAGGGCTGCTCGGCGATCGACCAGCGGGCGCTCGAGCAGCACGTCGGCGCCGAGCGCGAGCAGATCGAAGGCGACGAACGAGGCCGGCGTCTCGCCGGCCAGGCGGCGCACCCGCGACTCGGCCGGGTGGATGCGCTGCAGCAGGGCATCGAAGTCGAGGCCCCGTCCATGGCGATCGGGCACGACGATCTCGCCGTCGACGACGGCGCGTGCTGGCAGCGACCTGCGGAGAGGGCCGAGCAGCTCGGGGAAGTAGCGGGTGAACGGACGCTCGTTGCGGCTCGCCAGCTCGATCTCGTCGCCGTCGCGGAAGACGATGCAACGGAACCCGTCCCACTTCGGCTCGAACAGCCAGCCGTCGCCGTCGGGGATGGTCCGCGCCAGCTTGGCCAGCATCGGCAGGAGCGGCGGTTGCAGCGGTAGGTCCATCGGATCGCCATCTTGGCGCGGCGGGAACCGCAGCGGCCGCGTCGACGTCGAAGGAGAGCCGGTCACCCATCGACTCATCGACACCATCGTCCCGACCGGCCCGAGGAGGATCCGTCATGTCACCCGCCGCCACACCCCGCTGGAAGGTGGCGCTCGTCGCGGCCGCAGCGGCCGGCGCCGCCACGCTCGCCATCGTGGCCACGGCCGCCCTCGGCGGCGACGCCGGCGCCACCGTGCCCCCGAGCACCGAGCCCGGCGCCACCGAACCGGCCGACGAAACGTCGGCGCGCACCATCGCGGTGACCGGGCACGGCACCGTCGAGGTAACGCCCGACGTCGCCGACCTCTGGCTCGGGGTGCAGGCCACCCGTCCGACGGCCACCGAGGCGATGGACGTCATCGCCGCCAAGTCCACCGACCTCGTCGCCACGCTGAAGGCGCTCGGCGCCGAGGCCCGGGACATCCAGACGTCCGGCGTCAGCCTGTACCCGAACTACGGCAACGACGGCGTGGCCATCAACGGCTACCAGGCGTCGGTGTCGGTGAACGTGCGGCTGCGCGACATCGACGGCGTCGGCGCGGTGCTCGACGGCGTGCAGGGCTTCGTCGGCGAGGAGCTGACGATCGGCGGCATCTCGTTCTCATACGACGATCCTGAGGCCGTCCTCGGCGACGCCAGAGCGGCGGCGGTCGACAACGCCCGCGAGCGCGCCGCCCAGTACGCCGCCGCCGCAGGCACCGACGTCGGCGACGTCATCCGCATCGCCGAATCGTCGGCCGAGACCTTCCCGCCGGTGTACTACGCCGAAGGCCGGGTCGCCGCCGATGAAGCCGGTGCGGTGGCCATCGAGCCCGGAACCCAGGAGCTGTCGGCCGACGTGACCGTCGTGTTCGAGATGACCTGATCTTCCTCATCTCCCCGCGGGGGTGCCCGCCGTCCGCCCGCTCGCCCGGCACCCCCCAGCCCGGGTGCGTCGCTCCCCGCCGGAGCGATGCACCCGGGTGGCGCGTCCGGGGTCGGTTCAGGGAGGCGGATCGACGACGTGTCACGTCGCAGTACCGTCGATCCAATGACCGGTCGCCCGGCGCCCACGCAGGTCGAGGTGCGCACCGTGGCAGCCGATGACGGCGAGGCGCTGCGGGCGTTCTTCGGCGCCGTGCCCGACGCGGACCGCACGTTCTTCCGTGAGGACGTGCTGCGTCCGGGCGTGGTCGAGGGCTGGGTCCGCCGCCCCGATCAGCGTCGACTCGTGGCGCTCGTCGACGGGGTGGTCGCCGGACACGCCGGCGTGCTGCGGGGCGCGCCGCTGAGC
>JACCUL010000442.1 GCA_013811855.1 Acidimicrobiia bacterium | reverse complement strand
GGTTGGTGGCGCCCGGCTACCGCTGCCCGCCGCGGCTCGTCGGGGTCGACCGCACGGTGCGGCGCCGGCCGGGAGGTGCGGTCGTCGCCGTGCGGGTCAAGGGCCGGCCGTGGAACGCCGTGCTGTCCGACATGATCGAGGGCGTCGTCGCCGTCAACGACCTCCAGCCCCCTGCCGCAACGCGCATCCGCACCGACCTGTGGGTGCTGCTCGGGTCCGAGCAGGTGGCGACCGAGGCGTCGCGCGTGGCGTGAGGGCCTAGCCGACGGGCACGTCGCCGGCCACAAGAGGTTCCAGCCGCAGCTCGGGCTCGTCGGCCTCCAGGCGGGCCAGCCGGTAGCGGTTCTCGAACAGCGCCACCAACGCGCCGTCGGAGCGGTGGAGGATGCGGATGCCGCCGATCTCCCGCAGCCGCGGCGCCGACGCCGGGTCGGTCCTTCGGATGGCCTGGTAGCCGGCTTGGAGGATCTCGGCCGGGGCGTTGAACTCGCTGGCCAGCCGGTAGCCGAAGACCTCGAACTGGAGGGCGCCGACGGCGGCGAGGATCGGCGCCGTGTCGCCCGAGTCGAGGTCGCGCAGCACCTGCACGACGCCTTCCTCGTCGAGCTGCTCGACGCCGCGGCGGAACTGCTTGACCCGCGCCGTGTCGAGCGGCCGGGCGGTGGCGAACACCTCGGGGGAGAAGCGGGGAATCGGCGGGAACGTCACCGGGTCGGCGCCGGCGTGGATCGTGTCGCCGAGCTGCAGGCCGGTGGCGTTGACGAGGCCGACGACGTCGCCGGGGAAGGCCTCCTCGACGGTCTCGCGGTCGGGGCCGAACGCCGTCGTGGCGTACTTCGTCGTCAGGTCCCGGCCGCTGCGGTCGCAGGTCACCGTCATGCCGCGTTCGAACCGTCCCGAGCAGATGCGGGCGAAGGCCAGGCGGTCGCGGTGCGCCGGGTCCATGTTGGCCTGAACCTTGAACACGAACGCCGAGAACGCGTCGTCGAGCGGGCGGGGCCGACCGTCGAGGTCGGTGCGCGGCGACGGAGACGGCGTCAGATCGATCACGGCGTCGAGCAGCATGCGGACGCCGAAGTTGGTCAGCGCCGAACCGACGAACACCGGCGTCGAGTCGCCGGCCAGGAACGACGCTTCGTCGAGGTCGGCGCCGACGGCGTCGAGCAGCCCGATCTCGTCGCGTGCCGTCGTCCACGCCGCGCCCTCCTCGAGCGCGGCCCGGTCGGTCGGCACGACCTCCTCCGGCGCCAGCGACGCGCCGCGATCAGTGCGGGCGTAGCGGACGAACTCGTCGGTGCGCCGGTCGATCACGCCCCGGAAGTCGCCTGGCGCACCGACCGGCCACGACACCGGCGTCGGTCGCAGCCCGATCATCGATTCGATCTCGTCGAGCAGCTCCAGCGGCTCCCGGCCGGGCCGATCGAGCTTGTTGAGGAACGTCAGCACCGGCAGGCGCCGGGCCCGGCAGACCTCGAACAGCTTGAGCGTCTGGGCCTCGATGCCCTTGGCGCTGTCGAGCACCATGACGACGGCGTCGACGCCCGACAGCACGCGGTAGGTGTCCTCGGAAAAGTCGCGGTGGCCCGGTGTGTCGAGCAGGTTGACGATGTGGTCCCGATACGGGAACTGCAGCACCGTCGAGCTGATCGAGATGCCCCGCTGGCGTTCCAGCTCCATCCAGTCCGACGTGGCCGAACGCCGACCCTCGCGGGCCTTGACGGCACCGGCGCGCTGCACGGCCCCGGCGTAGAGCAGGAACTTCTCGGTTAGCGTCGTCTTGCCGGCGTCCGGGTGGCTGATGATCGCGAACGTGCGCCGCCGCGCCGCCTCCCGCCGCACGAGCTGCCCATCGGGTTCCACCGTTCGACGCTACCGGCGCCCCAGATCCGTCTCACACGGCCAACTGGGCGCGGCAGCGTCTCAGGATCGAGACAGAACGCAGCCACATTGGGGTGTCGCCCGTCGCTCAACTGTCGGTCTCGACGAGCTGGCGCAGGCCGGCGAGGTTGGCGGCGATCGCCGTGCGCCACTCCTGCACGCGCCGGGCGACGATGCGGCCCTCCTTGTCGGGCATGGCGTCGATGGCGAACGACAGCCCGGAGCGGCCCGGGCCCATGCGGGCCCATTGGCGGACCCGCACGGCGTCGGCGCCGGGATCGACCTCGAACCCCCAGCGGGCCGAGACGCCCTCGATGCCCTGGACGTCCCACACCCACCGCCGGCCGGGTTCGACCTCGACGACCGTGCAGACGGTCTCCCACTCGCCGATGGCGGCGTTGCGGTTCCGGCCGACGAAGCGGTTGCCGACGCCGACGCCGTCCGCGCCGTCGAGCCACGCGGCGGCGAGCAGTTCGGTCGAGAACCTGGTGGGCAGCGTGATGTCGGTGACGAGCGCCCAGATCCGAGCCGGATCACCGGCGATGCGCGCTTCGACCTCGACGGTGGGGCAGTCCCGGACGCGCATCGGCGGAACCGTAGTGTCGGCTGATCGGAGCTCGCCGTCCGGAGACCGCATGCGCATCGCCACGCTGATCGACCCGCACCACCCCAACGCAATCGAGTTCGCCACCGCCGCCGAGCGCATCGGGGTCGACTCGCTGTGGGTCCCCGAGTTGTGGGGCTACGACGCCCTGACCGGGCTCGCCCACCTGGCCGCCCGCACGGAGACGATCGGATTGGGCACGTTCGTCGTCCAGCTCGGCTCGCGCAGCCCGGCGCTTCTGGCCACCTCCGCGCTCAGCTTGCAGGACCTCTCGGGCGGCCGTTTCCGCCTGGGCATCGGCGTGTCCGGCCCGCAGGTGATGGAGGGCTGGCACGGTGTGCGCTTCCACCGGCCGGTGCAGGCGACTCGCGAGACGATCGAGATCGTCCGGATGGTCGGCCGCGGTGATCGGCTCGAGCACCGGGGCGAGGTCTACGAAGTGCCGCTTCCCGATGGTGCCGGCAAGGCGTTGCGGACGATGGCGTCGCCGGCCCAGGTGCCCATCTACGTCGCCGCCATGGGCCCGGCCAACCTCGCCCTGACCGGCGAGCTCGCCGACGGTTGGCTCGGCAACGCCTTCGTCCCCGAGTCGGCCGACGTGTTCCTCGACGCGCTGCGCATGGGGGCGGCGCGCGCCGACCGGACGCTGGCCGACCTCGACCTCGTCGCACCCGTGGCGGTCGAGATCACGAAGGATGCCGCGCAGGCGGATGCAGCTGCCCGCCGTCACGCCGACGGCTACGCGTTCACGATCGGGGCGATGGGGGCGAAAGGCCGCAACTTCTACAACGACGCGTTCGCCCGACTCGGCTTCGGCGCCGAGGTCGGCGACGTCGAGAACCTGTGGCGGGCCGGGCGACGCGACGAGGCCGCCGCCGCCGTGCCGCTCGATCTCGGCCGCCTGACCAACCTCCTCGGGACGGCCGACGCGATCGCCGAACGCATCGAGCGGCACCGCGCCGCCGGCATCACGACGCTGCTGGCCAAGCTCGACGGTCCGCACGACACCCAACTCGCCACCCTCGGGCAGCTGATCGAGATCGCCGGGCGCAAGGTCGCCGACGCATAGCGTGGCGACACGCCCGGGTGGCGGAACTGGCAGACGCAGGGGGCTTAAACCCCCCTGACCGCAAGGTCATGTGGGTTCGAACCCCACCCCGGGCACACGATCTAGCTGGTACTTCTCTGGTTGAGCTTCAAGCGAGGATGAAGTAGCCGGGCCAATCCGTGCACAGATCGTGCACAGAACTGCTACGGTGCGCTCGTGGCTCGGGGTTCTGTCCGCCGCAAGGACAACGGCTGGTCTTTCCGCGTCGACCTCGGACCGGACCCGGCGACCGGGAAACGGCGGCAGGTGGCCAGGCAGGGCTTCCGCACCCGCAAGGAGGCGGAATCGTCACTGGGCGAAGTGCTCAGCGCCATCTCCGTCGGCTCGGTCGTCAGCCGATCGGCGGCCACGACCGAGCAGTTCCTCGACGACTGGCTGGCCAGCCAGCAGCATCGGCTTCGGCCGACGTCGCTGCACAGCTACAAGATGGCAATCCTGCGGATCAAGCGACGCCTGGGCCAGGTGCCGGTGCAGGCGTTGACGCCGCTGCAGATCGAGAAGTTCTACGCCGAGCTCCTGCGCACCGGCGGCCGTGGCGGCACGCCACTGTCGGCGAAGACGGTACGCAACAGCCACGTGGTGCTGCGCAAGGCGCTGTCGGATGCCGAGCGCCTGGGTCTCGTGCACCGCAACGCCGCCGCAGCGGCCAAGCCGCCGACCTCGTCGCGCCCCGAGTTCGCCACCTGGTCGTCGGACGACCTGCGGGACTTCTTCTCCGGCATCCGCAACGAACGCATCTACCCCGCACTACTCGTGCTCGCAACGACGGGGATGCGCCGCGGCGAGCTGCTCGGACTGCGCTGGTCCGACGTCGACCTCGACGGCGGGCAACTGGCGGTCGTGCAAACCTTGACGGCGATCGACGGGGTGCCCACGTTCGGCGCCACCAAGTCATCGCGCAGCCGACGCACGGTGTACATCGACTCCCAGACGGTCAGGGTGCTGCGTGAGCACCGCAGGCGTCAACGCTCAGAACGGCTCGTCGCCGGCCCGGCGTGGACCACCACCCCCGACCTCGTGTTCCGTGACGAAGCCGGGGGGCTGATCCACCCGGACCGGTTCTCGCGGCAGTTCACTGCGCTCGTCGCTTCCTCCGGCCTCACGCCGATCCGGCTTCATGATCTCAGGCACACCTACGCCACGCTCGCCCTGAAGGCCGGCGTCCATCCCAAAGTCGTCAGCGAGCGGCTCGGGCACGCCACCGTCGGCATCACGCTCGACCTCTATTCACACGTCACGCCGGCGATTGCGCGAGACGCCGCTGGGGTGGTCGCCGACCGCATCTTCGAGTAGTGAAGCCCATCGGCCGGGTGCCGAGGATCCGGCTTCGAGCCGTGCCGGAGGACAGCGTGTTCATCGTCCGCGGGGACGAAGCTTGACGCGAACCTGTTGGCCGAGGACGCGTCGCGATTTCATGAGCGATTCATCGACTGGGCCCGCTACGCATCTCCGCGTTCGAGGCCGCGAACGAGGCCGAGATCGACGCCATCTGTCAGAGCCGCCTGGTTCGGTTCGGAACCGTGGTGGCCTTCGGGCGCGCCGCACTCGAGCAGGCCGGCGTGCAGATCGTCCCGACGTTTCGCCGGCCGCACGTCACCCTGTGCCCACGAGCAGCTGGACGGGCTCGTCGCTGACCTGCTGCGGTGCGAGCACCGTGTGTTCCAGAATCCCTACCCTGATGTCGACCAGTGGGAGTGAGCCATGAGCATCGTCGTCGACCTCCGGGTTGACCTGAACAACGAGGACGACACCGGCCTGCCGTGGGCCTTCGTTCGCGATGCGCGCGATCCGGCATTGGTCAAGGAAGGTGCGTGGTTGGTCGTCGGCTCAGGCCGCGCTCGGGCCGTCGCGCAGGTGGTCCAGATCGACGGCGACCTCGTCTGGGTGCGCCCGCTGCCTGGTCCGGTGAGTCAGTACCGCGAACTCATCGGCGACCGCGGCGCGGCATAGCCGCCAGCCGCCCCTTCGCGCTGCCATGTGAATTCCGTCACAGCCTGTTGTCCGCCGTTTACCGCTGCATACCGCCGTTGACCGCCACGTACCACTCGGTGTTGCTCCGTCCGACCAGTGTGAAGGAGACGCATTGTCAAGCGGGATCACAGCTGTGTAACTAGCACGATGAGCATCGTTGGGGAGCTCGAAGTCGCGCTCGAGCGGTACCCGCTGCTCCTCACCGTCGAAGAGGCGGCCGAGGTGCTCCGGATCAGTCGATCGCTCGCCTACGAGCTGGCGCATCGATACGAGACGTCAGACGGACACGATGGCATCCCGGTCTTGCGCGTCGGCTCCTGCCTCCGTGTTCCGCGCTGGGCGCTTGTCGAGCTGATCGCCACCGGGCGCGTCGTGCGGCCCGCCGACGAAGCCGATCTCGAACGGCGGCGCACGGATCGGGAGATCTTCCTCAGCCGCAAGGTCAGTCAAGAGCCGGAGCCGCCGCGTCGATCGAGTATCTCTCGAGTCCGAGGCAGCAGTCGCGTCGGCCGTCGCAGCAGTCCCCGAGGAAGCCGTTCGGTCGACCAGCTCCTCCTCCTCCCGTCGGACTGAGCTCCTGATGTCTCGAGATCCGGTTCCTCCCGAAGCACGGCGAAGAGTCAGCAGACAAGTGCCCGCTGGCGGCATCGGGCGCACGATCGGGTGTCGGGTGCGGTGATGCTACGGGTGACAACCCTTCACGCTGCGTCGGCGGCGGCCACGGCCGCCTACTACGCGCGGTACTTGACGGCCGCGCCAGGGGAGGCGCCGGGTGTGTGGTGCGGCCGCCAAGCGGCCGCACTCGGCCTGTCCGGGACGGTCGGCGTCGAGGCGCTGGAGGAATCGTTGTCTGGCCGTGACCCTGTTTCTGGGACACGGTTGGGCCGCGAGTTGGTGGACCGGGTGACTGCCGACGGGAGGACGATCAGGGCGGTGTCCGGTTTCGATGCGACGTTCTCGGCGCCGAAGGCTCTGTCGGTGTGGTGGGCGCTGACCGGCGACGCCCGGCTCCTCGAAGCCCACGATGTCGCCGTCGCCGCGGCGTTGCAGTATTTGGAGCGGTTCGGGTCGACGACGCGCATCCGCTCGAATGGCGGCCGCCTGCATCCGGACTCGGGCGGGTTGACGATGGCCACGTTCCGTCAGACGACGTCACGCGCGGATGATCCGCAGATCCATACCCATGCGGTGATCTCGGCGAAGGTGCAGACCGGCGACGGTCGTTGGTTGGCGTTGGATGCCCGCTACTTGAAGCGTAAGCAGCGGATGCTTGGCGGCCTCTACCAGTCTCTGCTGCGCTCGGAGCTGTCGGCCCGGTTCGGGGTCGCCTTCGAGCCGATCGTCAACGGCCAGGCCGAGATCGCCGGCGTCCCCGCCGAGTTGCTGCGGGCGTTTTCGAAACGGGCTGCGACGATCGAACTCGAACTCGCCGCGCGGGTCGACGAGTTCGAGCTCCGGGAGGGGCGTGCACCGTCGAGGTGGGAACGGGCCGCCCTCACCCGCGAGACGTCCGCCGACACGAGGGCACGCAAGTCCGGCAACGGCGCACCCGATCTGGCGACACGGTGGCAGACGGAGGCGGTCCAGCTCGGCTGGGCCGGCGCACAACTGTCGGCGGCGATCGACGTCGCCGGCCGTGAGGCGGCGGGCAACGTGCGGCCGGGGGTGACGGTCTCCGACATCACGGATCGGCTCTCGGCGGAGGGTTCGACGTGGGGTCGGGCTGAGGTGATGCAAGCACTGTGCGATGTGCAGCGTCCCGTCGCGCAGATGCCGGCAGAACGTTGGCTGACCGCCCTCGAGGCAGCCTGCGATCACATCGTCGGGCGATGCGTCGACTTGGATCCCGCCGAT
Organism: Acidimicrobiia bacterium; assembly: GCA_013811855.1. GTDB lineage: Bacteria > Actinomycetota > Acidimicrobiia > Acidimicrobiales > Ilumatobacteraceae > JALZMG01. The sequence continues at coordinate 17,731 of JACCUL010000442.1, read as the reverse complement.
ACGACGGTTCGGCGTCGCGTGTCGGATGGTCGGACGGTGTGGATCGAACCGGTCGCCCCCCGCTTCACCAGCGAGGCCGTGCTGGTTCAGGAGGAGCAGATCGTCACCTGGGCGATCGACGCCCAGATCGACCCGCCCGCCCCGTCGACGAGTGTTGTCCGCGGCAGCCTCGACCCGCTGCAGGCGGCTGCCGCCGCGGCGGTCGCCGGCCATGACCGGCTCGTGTTGGTCGTCGGGCCGGCCGGTGCCGGCAAGACCACCATGTTGCAGCGCGCCGCCGATGATCTCGTCCGGGACTGCCGTGACCTGTTCGGTCTCGCCCCAACGGCGAAAGCGGCGAGAGTGCTGGAGCGTGACACCGGCATCGCCGCCGACACCGTCTCCAAGCTGCTCCACGAGTGGACTCGTCCGGACCGGCCACCCGACGACGACTACCGGCTCAACTCTGGCACCACCGTCGTGGTCGATGAGGCCGGAGCGATCGGCACCCCCGCACTGCACCGGCTGATCGCCCTGGCCGAACGGCAGCGGTGGCGGCTCGCCCTGATCGGCGACCCCCTGCAGCTGCAAGCCGTCGGACGCGGCGGCATGTTCCACGAACTCTGCGCCGGCGGCCGCGTCGAGCAACTCGAACACTTGCACCGCTTCACCCACCCCTGGGAAGCCGCCGCATCCCTCAAGCTGCGACGCGGCGACCCCACCGCCCTCGACGCCTACCAAGCCCACGACCGCATCGTCGCCGGCACCCTCGACGAACACCTCGCCCAGATGGCCACCGTGTGGATCGACGCCCATCGGCGCGGCGACACCGTCGCCTTGGTGGCCTCGACGAACGACCACGTCGACGCCATCAACCACGCCGTGCAAGCCGCCCGACTCACCACCGGCGACCTCAACGGACACGGGCTGGCCTTCCTCGCCGACGGCGATCTGGCCTGCATCGGCGACATCGTCGCCACCCGCCGCAACCACCGCCGTCTGATCACAACGGAAGGCGAGCCGGTCCGCAACCGCGAGACATGGACCATCACCGCCGTCCACGACGACGGGGCAGTCACCGTGACCCAACAACGAGGACACGGCACCGTCACGTTGCCCGCCGACTACGTCGACGCGCATGTCCGGCTCGGCTACGCAGCGACCGAGCACGGCTACCAATCAGACACCGTCACCACCAGCATCGGGCTCGCCACCTCCGTGACGACCAGACGCGGCTTGTACGTGGCCGCCACCCGCGGCCGTGACGAGAACCTGATCTTCGTCATCACCGACAGCCACGACATCGCAGAAGCACGAGACGTCCTCGACGGCGTCGTCGCCGTCGACCGTGCCGACGTCCCCGCAGTCACCCAACGCCGTGAACTCGCCCGCCAAGCATCGCCCGTCATCACCCGTCAGCCTCAGCGGCCGGTACAGCAGGGTCGCTGTCAGATCCCCGACTGGTTCCCGCCGTTGCTCGCCGACGCCCGCAGAGAACTCGTCGAGGCCGAGCAGTCCGTCGCCGCACGCAGCAACGAACGAGTACGCCGGGAAGCAGCGCTCGCTGCTGCGCAGCGCGAGCTGGCGCGTGTCGACGAGGCCACTCGGCCGCACCGGGACGCGCTGGCCGCCGACCAAACACGAGCCACGCAAGCCCGGCGGGCCTACGAGGCTGCCGAGCGCCGCCTCGGCAGCGTTGGCCGGCGCGGCCGACGCGAGGCCCGCCGCGAACTCGACATCGCCGAACGGATCCACGAACGGGCCGACGCCATCCTCGAACGGACCCAACAGCGCACCGCTCACCACCTCGAGAGCTATGACCGCGCCCGCCGCGCCGTCGAGGATGCCGGGACGAACCTGTACCACCGCGACCTGGCCGCCCAGCTCGACGGCAACAGCCGCCGCCTGCCGGGGTTACAGCGCCTCGTCGCAGCCCTCGACACCTGGCAACACTGGTCCAACGGCGACACCATCGACACCAAACAGATTCTCGAAGCAGCGCACGTGCTCATCAGGCGCGACGCCAAGGACCACCGAGGTCAATGCGAGGCGCTCGGCGACACCCTGCGCGAATGGTCCAAAGCAGCCGGCCTCATCTCGCCATCGGTCCGTCGAGAAACGATTGTCTCGCGCGACATCGCCAGGCCCGACCTGGGCTTCGGAATCGAGCTGTAGCCGCCGACGGTTCCAAGCCGAAGGTCCCCACCTCGTCCCCCGGCCGGCCCCCGTCGAGTCAAGGCTGTCCATCGAGCAGCCAAGCGTGAGCATCGAGAGGTGAACGAGTCGCCCGGCGCGCCGCAGCCCGGGGACCGGTCACCGCCAGTGGGTTGACGGCGGCCGCGACGACCGAAGCTCAGCACCGCCGCTCACCGTCTGACACAGATGCGTGAGTTGAGCTGGGTTGGGCGGGTCGCTGCGAACGGCGTTTCATCGGGCGCGTGGGCAAGTGTGGTGGTTGCTGCTGTCGGGGCGCGTCGGGTCGGTCTCTTGTAACGAAAAGTCCCGTCGCGGATGGCCCCAACACACGACACCATCAAACACCGATCCTGGTCTGAACCCGCCGACCGCCCGTGTCGGCATCGCTGACCAGCACGGTGTTCGGTCAGGGCACGCGCAGGATCTTGGCCGGATCTTGGAGGGCGCCGAACAGGCCGCCCGGCACGGCAGCCAGTGCCGAGGCAAGCACCACGAACACGGCCGCGTTCAGGGCGATGCCCGGGTCGACGTCCATCCCCTTCCTCGACAGGTACGCCACTGCCGCCGTCGCCCCGACGACCGCGCCGACACCGGTCAGCACCACGGTTTCGGTGACGATGGCGCCGAGCACCATCGATCTGGTCGCGCCGAGCGCGCGCCGTCGAGCGATCTCGCGTCGCTGCGTCAGCGCGTTCACCGCCGTTGCCACCGCTTGCACCCCAGCTCCGACGATGGCGATGGCGATGGCGGTACTCCTGACGCTGCGACGTCCGGAACGGGCAACCGTCGCTTCGACGTCGACGAGCCGGTCGTCGTACTCGGCGGTGTAGTCGGTCGGCGTGCGGTCGGAGAAGAGCACGGGGAGCCGATCGACGACGACGCGCAGGTCTGCCGGTCGGGCGACAGTGAGCACGATCAGCCCATAGCCCTCATCGGTCGGCGGGGCGAGGGTGAGTGCGCTGGTGGCGAGGAGTTCGGAGATGCGACCTAGGCCGATCGTGGCGAAACCCCCCACGATCGGGACGTGTTCGCCGTCGACGTTGAGGGTCGAGGTCTGCGGTACGTCCATACGGAGACGTTCGGCGGCGGGCGCGGTCACCAGCGCCTCGCCATGCCGGGGTGTTCGACCAGCCGTCAGCACGAACGGGTCGTCGCCCGCCAGGACGGTGATGGTGAAGTATCCGACTGTCGTGTCATTGCCGGGGATCATGGCGTTGGTCGCCGATCGCACGGGGGTCAGCCCGACCGCCGTCTCGACGCCGGGGAGACTCGCCAATGCCCGGGTCGCATCGGCCGGCAGGACGTCGTCGATGGCGCTCGATCGCGTTGAGCGGATGAGGATGCTGCGCGCCGAGGGCGAGCGCAACTCGTCGAGCAGATCGTTGCTGCGCCCGACGGCGTCACCGACGAGATACGTGAAGGCCCCCGTGCTGGCAACGGCGGTCAGCAACGCCGCCAGCGCGAGGCCCGGCCGGCGGCGAATGTGACCGGCGGCCGTGGCGAAGATACGCCACGCGATCACGTTCATGTTGCTTCGAGCTCGAGCGTGGTGTCGGCGCGGGCGGCGACGCGCCGATCGTGGGTCACGATCACGGTGGTGTGCCCGGCGCGGCGGCCGAACGCAAGCAGTTCGTCGAGGACCACAGCAGCCGTAGTGTCGTCGAGGTTGCCCGTCGGCTCGTCGGCCAGCAGGACCGTCGGATCCTTGACCATCGCCCGGGCGATGGCGACGCGCTGGGCTTGGCCGCCCGAGAGCTTGGACGCAGGCTGGGAGGTGAGGTCGGCGAGCCCGAGGCGCTCGACGTGTGCTCGGGCGGCGGCCACGAACGGCCCACGGCGCCTGGTCCACGGGATCCCCTCCAGGACGTTGTCCCAGACGGACATCGACGGTTCGAGGAGTGCGTCCTGGAATACGAATCCGATGTGACGGGCCCGTGCCATCGCCCGCACACGGTCCGTCGCCCGGCCCACCTCCTCGTCCGCTACGACCACCCGCCCGGCCCGGACGCGAAGCATCAGGCCGGTGATATACAGCAACGTCGACTTGCCGCAGCCCGAGCGTCCGGTGACCGCGTGCGTCGTCGCCGACGCGAACCGGACGGACAGCCTGCTGAGCACCGACGCCCCTCCGGCATAGCCGGCATCGACGTCGTCGAGGACGGCCAAATCGGTCATCCGGCTCCCGGCGTCGGCAGCTCGATCTCGGCGCCGTCGTCGACGCCGGAAACGATGGCGCTGGCGCCGACCTGGAGCCGTACATCGACCGGCACGTTCGATCCGTCAGCGAGCACCACGAAGAGCTCTTCGCCCGTGCCCGACCGCAGTGCACCGACGGGCACGACGACACCTTCGGCTGGACCGGCCCTGGTCACCACGCCCGGCCACGCCGACGTGTCGTCGGTCGGCACCGCATCGCACCATCGTGCGCACGTCAGTGGCGCGGCCGGGTCGAGTGGGATCGTCGTGGTGCCGTCGTCGTCAGTCGTCTGTTTGTCGGACGTGGTGAAATCGAGCGCCGTCGTGCTCACCGTGACGACGACCGACAGCCCGGGCCCGAGGCCCTCGCTGGGGCCGGGTGGGAGTCGTACCGCGAAGCTCGGCGCCGCGGCCACCTCGTCGAAAATCGGAGCACCGTCGGCGAGCACCGCGCCGCGGACCAGATCGGGCGCAGCGGTGACGAGGCTCGGCAGGTCTGGAACGAACACGACGGTCCCCAGCGGCAGCGTCGTCGAACGAGCGATTCCGCTGGCGTCCTGCCACCTAGTCACGGCCGCCGACGTCACCGGTCCCCACTTGCCGTCGACCGCTCCGGTGAAGTACCCGGCATCGAGCAGGAACTGCTGGAGCTGGGCGAGGTCTGGGCCGTCTGCTCCCGGGCCGAGGTCGCGATAGGCCGGGACCTCGCCGCGCATGGCGATCACCGGGGCGGTGTCGAGCTCGAACAGCGCGCTGCCAGCACCGATCGTTGACGTGGTACCCGTCGGCAACATCACCTTCGTGACGGTGCCGGCGCGCCGACTTTGGTACGTCGACGTGCGACGCCATCGCGCCACCACCTGCACCGGCCCTTGGTCGACCAGCACGCCGGTCGTCGCCGTGACGAGCGGAGGGGCGGCGGCCGGCGGTGGCGGTGGAGCGGTGTCAGCGGCGCGATCGCCGGCCAGCCACGCCGCAGCCCCGACGGCGACGATCACGACCGTCACCACGACGATGCGAAGGACCGACCACACCCGGATCCTCACCGGTGCCACCACGTGGATCGTGCGATGCGAACCACGCTATTGCGTCGGAGAGGCAAGCGACCTCCACGACGCGCCGAGCGCGCCGCTGGCCGGGGCCGCCTGCGCTCAGAACCAGCAGCCAGCCGAGCCCGCGGGCGTGGCGGTCCAGTTGCCGCTGTGCGAACCCCACTTCTTCTTCACGACGGCGCCGTTCGGACCGACGTTCGTGCTGTAGAAGACGCCGTTAAGCGAGTGCGTGTGGAGACCCGCCCCGGACGACCTCGTCTCGACCTTCAGCGTCGGCCCACACTGCTGGAAGCCGCTCGCGGCGATTGCTGGTGAGCCGAGCGCGAGCAGCGAAAGTGCAATCGCACCACTGATCGCCGCGAGTCTCCGAGGCCAGTTACGTTGGTCGTTCATGGGTGCCTCCACCTGCGACTCGTGGAGTGGGTCGCAGCGCAACGTACCACCACAGGACACCGGCATCTGGCACCAGACTGATCACATCTGTGGAGGGCTCATGAGCGAACCCCGGCTGCGCTTTCGTCACGAGGCGACCTGCGTCGTTCTTGTACTCGGAGCTGTCACCGCACTCTTGGCTGGCTGCTCCGGTGACGACTCGGAACCGTCGTCGCCCTCGACGGCTCACACTACCGTGGAGGTCGCTGCGCGTCCAACGGTCGGCACGCTGCCAGGCGAAGCGGTCGGTTCTGCCTCGGATCGGATCATCGAGGCTTGCATGGCGGAGTTCGGCATCGCGCCGCAGATCGACGCCCAGGGTGACGTGGTCTACGACATGAACCCGGCGACGACACCGACGCGGGGCTACGAGGACATAATGGACGCCTGCACCGATCAAGTGAACGGCGCCGGGCTCGACAACTTCCCCCCACTGAGCGAGGAGCAACTTCGTGAGCGGTACCCGCTCTTGGTCGAGTGGCACGACTGCATCGTGGATCTCGGATACGACATCGGACCGATCGTCAGCCTGGAGGAGTGGCTGGCGTCGAGCGGGCAGGAGAATCCGGTGCCCGGGTACTTCGACGGCACCGACCGGCTGAGCGCCGACGAGTCGGACGCGATCGAGGCCGCCTGTCCGCAGCCGTGACCGCTTGTTCCCGCGCGACTGTCGCAGCGATCGCCCCGTGGCCGCGGTGGCCTCGGAGGATCCGACCATCGGGGTCGGAAAGGTGCGCAATCGATACCTTTCAGACTGGAGCAACCTCGCAGCCGGGTTGGTTATGAGGGTTCGATGGCGGAGGAGAGTGCGCGTGGATGGTGGGGTGGCGCGGGTGCCACGGGCTGGCGTGGTGCCGGATGCGGCGCGAATCGTGGGCTCGCACGCCTGTATTGCGTATCCGGTTAGCTCCCGTGGCCACTAGATGTTGTGGTGAGCACGGCGAGCGGGTGGGGGTCGGTGTTGACCGCTTGCTGCACGAGCCGGAACCACAACAGGCCTCTTGAGCGGCTCCTGCGGCGGTTGAAGCGGAAGGTGTACTCGTCGAGGTAGTAGGCGAGGTGCTCGGCCGATTGCCCGTCGTGGAGGGTGCCGGCGAGCCACCGCTTGAGCAACGAGGCGACCTGGTGCACCGCTGGGAGGGCTTCGGAGGCGTGGCGTCGGGAGGCGACGAGGTTGACCGGTTCGTGGCGCAGCTGCAGCCGCCGGGCGATCCCTCGATATGACGCCTCGCCATCGGTGTACAACGTCGTGCCGTGGGCGACGTTGGTTCGGGTGAACTCGAACCCCTGTCTCCGTCTCCGTCGGCCCCGAGTGCCAACGGTTCCGGGGAACTGCTCGGCCGCCGGAGAACGTGTCAATCGTGATGGGGATTGCCGTCGAGCCCGCCGTCGCTTATCACCGCGACATGGTGTGGTATCGGGAGCCAGATGGCGAAGAGGTCATGGTGGGGTTCGCCGCGATCCTCGTCGCCGCCCACCTCTTTTTCCACTTCATCGGGAACACGCCACTCATCAACGCACGAGGTCATTACACCAGCACCGCTCAGGGGGCGCTATCACCAGATCTGGCCCGCCACCGGACGGCCGTTGGCCCTTTCCGTTCAGCTTTGGCTTCACCAAACAGGGAATGAGTCGTTGATCCTGTGGACGGGAGGTTCCTTCTCGTTCCTCCCCGATCCAGACCATTGAACGACCGTCCAAATCCATTTATACAGTGATGGGATAGTTGCCGTGCCGCTGAGGCCTCGGCAGCGGCGATGGTTCTACGGATCGGGCTGAGGTCCAGCCCAGTCCGGTGCTGGCTAGCTAGGGCGGGGGGCTGGCGAAGCACGCTCGCGTAGGGGCGGGGCTCGCTACCCGACCGCACCAGGTAGTCGACCCCTGTCGCCCGCCGTCGCCGAATCCGTGCACGATTCGTGCACAGGACTCGCCAACACGGTCCGGGATCAGAACGTACGAGCTGGACGCTGGATCACGAAGCACCAGCTCAGGGCGGACAACGTGGATCCCGCCGGACGTCGTGGACCCTCGCTCCTCGACTTAAACCCCCCTCCCCGCAAGGGGGTGCGGGTTCGAACCCCGCCCCGGGCACCTCGCTTGAGCGGGATGATGAAGTCGGGGAGTGCTCCGGGTGGTGCCCGCGGTCGTGTCACGTCCGTCACAGTCCGATTCCAGCCAGGACTTCGAGGAGTTGCACGACGCAGCTCCGGCCGCTGGGTCGGACCTGTAGGCACCACCGACTCGAGGAGCGTCGGTGCGACCCGGTCCATCCGATTCCGCCGTCATGCCGCGTCCTTGACGACACCGCCGGATCGGGTTCGGCGATCCGGTCGTCGGCCACCACGAGCGTCCGCAATAGTCTCGTCGTCATGCCCGACGGTCACCCGCTCGCGGCCCTCGCCGCGACGTGGCGAGGAGCGGGGGAGGGCGAGTACCCGACCATCGCCGACTTCGCCTACACCGAGGAGCTTGTCATCGCGCCCGTGCCCGACCGCCCACTGGCCCACTGGCGCAGTACCACCCGCGACGCCGCGACGGGTGAGCCGCGGCACGCCGAGAGCGGGTTCCTCCGGGCCACCACGCACGGTCTGGAGCTGGTGGTCGCTCACGGCTTCGGCATCGTGGAGGCGGCTGCCGGCTCGTTCGACGGTGGTGTGCTCGCGCTCCGGAGCCGCGGCCTACTTCGCACGGCGTCGGCCAAGCAGGTCGACGAGGTGGAGCGCCGCTACGAGCTCGACGGTGAAACCCTGCGCTACGCGATCGCCATGGCGGCCGTCGGGGTCCCCCTGACGCACCATCTGCGGGCCGAGCTCCGACGGGCTTGACGACCACGGGCCGGCGGACGATCCGGTTCGGCGCGCCGGGTGTCAGCGGTTGATCACGGGACGGTCGGGCCGCACGGCCGGATCCTCGTCGCCAGCACCTCCACCTCGCCGGTCGCCAGGTCGAGCCGGACGTCGGTCCAGCGCTGGTTGTTCGACTCGTCCAACTCGACGAACTCCTTGAGCGGGTCGATCGTCGTGCAGATCCGGTAGACGCCGGCGGCGAGCCTGGTCACGTCCATCCACTGGTGCGCGTACGCCGGCGGGTAGTCGTCGCCCCAGCCGATCGACAGCCCCGAGTGAACCGTCTGCGAGTCGCCGAACCCGCAGGCCGCACGGGGGTACTGCCGTGTCGGCGGCGAACCCTGTGGCGGCGGCGACATGCGGGCGCCGTCGAGCAGGCAGTAGCCGATCTTGCGCAGGCCGAAGACGTTGCGGTCGGGGATTCCACGCCGGTACATGTTGACGACCATGAACTGGCGGGTGTGCCAGTGGTCGTGGTGATCACCGGTCTCGTAGATCATCACCGACGGCGTGACCCGGTCACGATGCCCGCCGGCGGAGTCGTAGATGCGCTGGCGCACCCGCATCGCCAGGTCGGTCGGATCGATCCGCCGGCCGCGGGCCTCGAGCGGGCCCTCGCCGACGTTCCATCCGACCGTCCCGAAGCGCAGGCGGACCCGGCCGCCTGGAGCGCTCTCCAGCTCGAAGCCGTACAGCGAGCCGACCTGCAGATCGGGCAACAAGTCGCGTGGGCCACCCGCGCCGCCACCCGTCGAGCCGTTGAGCCCGACGACGAAGGCGGCCACGGCAGCGATCCGTAGAGCCTGGCGAGGAAGCTGCATGGTCCGAACCTCCCGGCGGGCGCCGGCGCAGCGGCGACTGGCGCGACGCTACGGCGTCGGCGTGTGGCCGGCGCAAGGGGTCGTGGCGGGTCGGCGTCAACCTCGACTGACGACCGGTTGCGCACGACGGGCCGATAACCGCTTGACGCACTGCAGGGTCCACCGCGACGGTGGGCGCCGCCAACGAACGAGTGGGGCCCGAGCGGCCAGTAGGGGAGGCGACGCGATGCCACAGACCGTGCGGCAGTACTGGCAGGGCCTGCAGGGCCGGGTGCCGTTGAACTTCAACTGGGAGGCCGTCGACCACGATTCGATCGTGTTGGTGTCCGCCGCCGAGTACAGCGTCGACGCGGGATCTCCGACGACCTCCCCGAGGTTCGTTGGCGCGGCGAACATCACGGTGTCCAACGTGAGCCCGCACGGACCGCCGTACGACGCCAATCATGGGGTGACGTTCGTGGTGACGGTCGACTGGGGCGCGCCCCTGAACATCGTGACGGACATCACGGTGATGGATGCGCCGCCGGAATATGTGGGCTCGCCATGATCGGAGGTGGTCATGTCGCGTGCGGTGCGTGAGTACTGGCGCTCGGTCAATGGTCGAGCCGTGCTCAACTTCAACTGGGATGCGATCAACGCAGATTCGACCGTTCACGTCGCAGCAGCCGAGTGGAGCGAAGATCCCGGGAGCCCACAGACGAGCCCTCGCTTCGTCGGAGCGGCAAACATCACTGTCCGCAACGTCGCGCCGCACGGACCACCGAGCGATCCGAACCACGGGGTGACGTTTGTGGTGACCGTGGACTGGGCGGAGCCCCTCAACATCGTGACCGACATCGTCCTGGTCGAAGATGCTCCGGTCGTCACGCAGCATCCCGAGCTGGCGTGGGTGCGGCTGCCGATCGGCATGCAGCCGCAACAGCAATCGAACTGGTGCTGGTCGGCGACGACGGTCTCCGTGGCCAACTACTACGGCGACAACCTGACCCAATGCGGGTTCGCGAACACGCTGCTGAGCAGAACAGACTGCTGTGGCATGGGCGCGGCGGGTCCATGCAATGTTCCCAACGCCCTCGTCGCGGCACTGCAAACGGCCGGACATCTCGCGTCGTGGCGGACGGGCGCACCGAGCTTCGGCGACCTGCAACCCGAGATCGACGCCGCTCGTCCGGTCACGGTGCGCATCCAGTGGTCCGGGGGCGGCGGGCACTTCCTGGCCGTCGTCGGGTACCTGACGGGCAGCACGACGTGGGTTGCCGTCGACGATCCGGCGTTCGGGCCGTCGGACCTGCTGTTGACCACGCTCACGACCGCGTATCAGACCACCGGTTCGGTCGACGAAATCCACTTCACGATGTAGGAGAAGCCATGGTGACGAATGCTGCGCAACCCCCGGACGGACTGATCGACGCCGTCCGGCGGGCTGCTGACGAGCTGCTGCCGGCGCGGATGGGAACCACGGCTCAGGGTGCGGTCGCCCGTGCGGATGTCGGCGGCGCGGCCGGCGATGTCGACGTGCAGACACCGAGGCCGTTGTACGACATCGGGCTCGACCGCATCGCCGACGGCTCCGGGCTGGAGTCCGCACGACAGGTCGGCTGGCGCACGCTGGTCAACGTTGGGGCGAGCCCCGTCGCCATGGCCGACAGCGGCGACGACGATGACGGCCCGACGGTGCGGTCGATGAACTACGGGCCGTTCGTCGCCGGCCTCGCCGAGGCCGCCGACAGCTCGCCTCGACGCGCGGATGCCGACACCGACGAGTCCGATCGCGCCCAGATCGACGAACGCATCCTGCAGGTGCCGGCGCTCTACTTCGTCGGATTGTGGCTCCACGACGAGGAGCGACCTGGCGACGATGTCGTCGTGCCGGCTCGCCCTGCTCCTCCCGGACTGGAGCCCGGCACGATGTATCCGGCGGCCGAGGTGCTCGAGCAACTCGCTCGCCTCGCCGCCGAGAAGCGCCAGATCGACGACCACGGTTCCTGACACGTCGCACGCTCGCGTGACGCACACCATCGCGCTGAGACCGAGCGGGTCGTTCTCGCTCGCCGCGAGCGTTCGCTTCCTCGAGGGCTTCGCCCCCGCTGAGTACGCAGGCGGCAGCGACGACACCGCGTTGCGATTGGCATTCCCCGTCGAGGGCGGGTGGGAGCCGGTGGGCGTGGTCGTTCGCCAGCGGGCCTCGGGTGCGATCGTCGGGCGCGTCGAGGGCGACGCGCCCGTGCCGTCGGTGCGCCGGCAGGTGGCCCGCATCCTCTCGCTCGACGTCGACGGTGCGGGCTTCGCCGCCGTCTGCGAGAGGGACCCCATCGCCGGCCGTCTCCAGGCGGCGTACCCCGGGCTTCGCCCGGTCGGCTTCAACTCCCCGTACGAGGCCGCCGCCTGGGCGATCATCGGACAGCGGCTCCGCATCGCCCAAGCCGCCAACGTCAAAGCCCGTCTCGCCGAGGTGCACGGCACCCCGTTCACGCTCGACGGATCAACCGTGTTCGCCTTCCCCGCGCCGGACGTCCTCTTGCGACTCGACCGGATCGAAGGTCTCAACGAGACCAAGGTCGAGCGCCTACACGGCGTGGCGCGCGCCGCCCTCGACGGTGTGCTCGACGGCGACCGGTTGCGGTCAGTCAGTGCCGAGGAGGCATTTGCATCACTCGAGCAGATCCCAGGGATCGGGCCGTTCTCCTCGTCGTTGATCCTCATCCGCGGCGCCGGTGCCCCGGACGTGTTCCCGACCGTCGAGCGACGGCTCCACGACTCGATGACGCAGCTGTACGGCCTGCCTCGGGTCGATGTCGACGAGCTCGCCACCATCGCCGAGCGATGGTCTCCTTTCCGGAGTTGGATCGCGTTGCTGATTCGCACCGACCGGGAGGACCACACTCGAGAGATCGCTGGTCACTGACCGATCTCTAGGTCCACGAGCGACATCGCTCGCCCGGCGCGCGTCGCCGGCGCCGCGGCTCGGGAACGTACCGGTCGTCGGGTCCCGCGAACGTCGCCGACGGCGTAACGTCGAGCCGTGCGCTGTGCGTACTGCGAGGGCGAGTTCTCGGGCAGGCGCCGCTGGCTGCGTTCGAGGTCGTGGTGCTCGGCATCGTGCCGGCGGCGGATGACCGCTGAGATGCGCGACCTGATGCTGTGGGTGACGCAGTGGAGCGGAGCCGTCGATCGTCCGGACGTCGTCGCCGCTCACGACGAGCTGCTCCCTCGTTTCGTGGCCGCTGCGCTCCATGCGCCGGAACCGGAGCCGCCACCGCCGCGGACGTTCGCCTACGTGGACCTCGGTGACCTCCCTGTGGCAATGGACGATCCGGTCCGGCGCCGGCGCCGCCCCGCCGTGCGCTGACACAGCTACGGGAACCGAACCCGCCGACGCCACGTCCAACGGGCATGGGGAGCTCACCACACTCGCGTCGTCGCTCGACGGCGCTCGGTCTCACACTGGCCGCCACGGTGCTCGTGCTCGGCGCCTGCGCCAGCGACGACGACAGCGGCGACAGCGCGGCCACCGGGGAGACGATGGAGGCGTCGGCGGGCACCGTGGGCGGCGGCCGCAGCGACGGCGACAGCAGCTTCGCGACGCCGGGCACGACGACGAGCGCCCGGGGGGGCTCGGCCGAGGAGCCCGACGCCGGATCCGACGTCGACGTCGTCGCCGCCGACGACGGTGCGACGCTGGCCATCGAGGCGCAGACGACCCTGACCGTCGAGGACGTCCGGGTCGCCGTCGACTCGATCACGCGCGCCGTCAACCGTCACGGTGGGCGGGTGGCGATGGCCGACATCGATTACGGCCCGCAGGACGATCGACCGAGAGCGTCGCGAGAGCGGGAGCGGGCGACGATCGTCGCCGAGGTCCCACCGGACGAGCTCGATGCCGTGCTCGACGAGCTCGAGGGGCTGGGCACGGTCACGTCCTTCGACCAGTTCGCCGAGGACGTCGGCGAGCGGCTCGCCGACCTGGACATCGGCATCGCCAACGAGCGGGCCAGCATCTCCCGCGTGCGCGAGCTCGTCGCCTCGGCCGAGGATCTCGAGGACCTCGTGTTCCTGGAGAGCGAGCTGACGAGCCGCGAGACCCGACTCGAGGAGATGCTGGCGTCCCAGCGCAACCTGGAGGATCGGGTGGCGATGTCGACCCTGACCGTCGGAGTGACCGAAGCCCCGGTCCGCGTCATCACGCCCATTCGTGGCGAGGTCGAGGCGCGACGCCCCGGCGTCGTCGAGGCGCTGGCCGACGGCTGGAGCGTCTTCATCGGCGCACTGTTCTCGGTCGTCATCGTGCTCGCGGTGAGCGCACCGTTCGTGTTCACGGCGATCGTGCTCGGCGCCGTGGCGCTGTGGGTCCGCCGGAAACTGCTCGGACGGCCGCCGCGCCCCGCACCGCCGGTCGTCTCCGAGGCGCGCGGCGAGCCGGTCGGAGCGACCAGCGATCCGCAGGACTGAGTGCGGGCCGTCAGCTGACCGACCACACGGCGGCTCAGTCGCCGAGGTGCTCGGCGGCGAGGCGCTTTGGGACGACCATCCGCCAGGCGTCCTCGATCAGCTCGCGCAGTTCGGTGCGATCGATCCGCTCGAGGCGCACGATCACCCAGTGGTAGCGCATGTCCGACGGCTTGGGCATGAGGAACGAGTCGGGGTCCGACGCCACCAGTGCCTCACGCTCCTCCTTCGGAAAGGCGAAGCCCATCATCGTCTCGTCCCGTGAGAACGCCAGGTACACGAGACGCCCGACGCGGAACTTGACGCGATCGCGCACCAGCGCCTCGTAGCTCCGGGGCAGGACGACGGCGATCGCCCGGGCGTCCTCGATGGTCACCATCAGGCGATCCTCCCACGGTGGCCCCGGTGATTCGACGGGCGCGGCGGCGCACCATGATGTGGGTCGCGGGAAACCGCCGACACCTCTGGGGGTACGACATGTCAGACCGGTTGCGCTTCGGCATCTTCATGGCGCCGTTCCACCAGGCCGGGGAGAACCCGACCCTGGCGATCGAACGGGACCTCGAGCTGATCCAGCACCTCGACCGCCTCGGCTGGGACGAGGCCTGGATCGGCGAGCACCACTCGGCCGGCACGGAGATCATCGCCTCGCCCGAGATCTTCATCGCCGCCGCCGCCGAGCGCACCCGGCACATCAAGCTCGGCACCGGCGTGATCAGCGTGGCCTACCACAACCCGTACATGGTCGCCGAGCGGGCGGTGCTGCTCGACCACCTGACGAGAGGGCGGTTCATGCTCGGCGTCGGGCCCGGGTCGCTGCCGACCGACGCCATCATGCTCGGCCTCGATCCGACCGAGACCCGCCCGCTGCTCGAGGAGGGACTGGACGTCATCATGAAGCTCCTCACCACGCCCGATCCGGTGTCGAGCCAGACGAAGATGTGGAACCTCGTCGACGCCCGGCTGCACCTTCGCCCGTTTTCCGACCCGCTGTTCGACGTCGCCGTCCCGGCCGTGGCCTCGCCGACTGGGCCCCGTCTGGCCGGCAAGCACGGCGTCGGGCTGCTCTCGATCGGCGCCACCCAGTCCGAGGGGTTCGACGTGCTCGGGCTGCACTGGGACGTGATGGAGGAGCGGGCGGCCACGTTCGGCACGAGCGCCGACCGCAGCCAGTGGCGGCTGGTCGGGCTGATGCACATCGCCGAGACCGAGGAGCAGGCCCACCGGGACGTCGAGTACGGCATCCGCCAATGGTTCGACTACTTCCAGCACACTGCGGCGTTCCCGCAGATGGACGTCGGCGCGGCCGACGCGGCCAAGGAGATGGTCGAGTTCGTCAACGGCTCGGGTCTCGGGTCGATCGGCACCGCCGACATGGCCTGCGAGCAGATCGAACGGTTGCAGAAGCAGTCCGGCGGCTTCGGCTGCTACATGACGCTCTGCCACGAGTGGGCCAACCCCGAAGCCACGAGGCGCAGCTACGAGCTCATCGCCCAGCGCGTCTTCCCCCAGTTCCAGGGCCAGTCGACCAGCACGCTCGCCGCCAAGGACCGGGCCCGCGCCGAGCGGCCCCACCTGGCCGAGCGCAACATGAAGGCCGTCGAGGAGATGGTCGCCAAGCACCAGGCCGAACTGGCCGCCAAGGACGGCGCCTGACGACGGGGCGCCGAGGGAACGGCCAGCGCCGGCCGCCGCCGGCCTCAGCCGCGGTCCTGCCAGGTGCAGATGCAGACTTCGTTGCCCTCGGGGTCGGCGAGGATCCAGAAGGCGCAGGCCCGGCGGTCGCTGACCAACGTGCCGCCGGCGGCCAGCGCGGCGGCGACGCGGTCCTCGGCGATGTCGTGGGGCACCGTCACGTCCACGTGGATGCGGTTGCGCCGCGGGCGCGGCTCGTCCATCTGCTGGAACCAGAACCGCGGGTTGAGGCGCCGCCCTCGAGGTCCATCGACACCAGCGGCTCGCTGGACAGCCCGCCGTCGGCGGCGAGCGACGAGATCGTCGCCGCCATCACGGTGTCGTTCTCGGTCACGGTGCCTCGTCCGGATCTGATGTCGACGTCGGGATGGTGCCCGGCCTGCTCGGCGGCCACGGCGACGGCGAAGCGTGCCGCGCCGTCGAACGATCCGGCCCGGAAGAGCGCCTCGACGCGATCGAGCAGGAACCGCCAGTCGGCGAGGTCGTCGGAGGCATGGCAGTCGGCGGCGCGGACGAGCTGGGCCATGGCTTGCACAGTACGCATGCGTCCTGTCAGACAACGATGGTCAGGGTGGCGGTGTAGCCGTCGGCGGCGGCACCGGTGAGGGTCGCCAACTGCTGCGCGGCCCCGTCGTCGGAGAACACGTTGTCCCGGTCGAGGGAGATCTGGCTGAGGTTGCCGACGCTGCCCTCGTAGCCCTCCTCGGTGTAGACGACGGCGCAGACGTCCTCCGGGAAGGCGAGCTGGGAGGTGGCGATGGCGTTGGTCGCGCTCGTGATGTCGTCGACGCTCTCGTACACCTCGAAGTGGATGTGCGGCCACCGGCCCGGGTAGCAGCCCGGGTAGATGCTCGTGAAGGACACCGTGCCGTCGGCGGCGGTCTCCTGGACGCCGCGCAGATAGTTCTCGTTCTCCACACCCGCGGAGTACATCGAGTAGCGGCCTTCTCGGTCGCAGTGCCACAGGTACACGGCGGCGCCCGCCAACGGCGCGCAGCCGTCGGCCGAGTCGACGACGCTCAGCGAGACGATCAGCGGCACGCCCTCGGCGGCGGACGTCGACGAACCGAAGCTGGAGCGGATGTCGCCGCGCACGACGCCGCTCTCGGTGAGGACGTCGACGCCGTTGGAACCGTCGCCCGGGTACGGGCCGGCTGTCTCCTCGGGAATGACCATGCAGCTCATCTCGTCGACGGTGCCGCCGGTCGTGCCCGTCGTCGTGCCCGACGCCGAGTCGCTCGTGGCGACCGGGTCGGCGCCGGTCGAGGTGTCGGCTCCGTCGTCGTCGCCGCAGGCGGCAATCGCGATGGTGGTGAGCACGCCGGCGCCGAGCGCGAGCACGCGCCGGCGGTCGACGATTGTGGCCAGGTCGAACGTCAGGCCGCGGTCGAAGATGTCGTGATGGAGCTGGTCGGACACCGCGGCGAAGCTACGCACGGGTCGTGTGGCTTCGCCGCGCCTCCGATCCTGGTCACACCGGTTTCTCACCCACGGTTCTCGTCCGCCGCGTCGCGCAGGTAGATGCTGCGCTTCGGGCGGGAGAGGACCTGGCGGACGGCGGGGGCGAAGAACTCGAACGGCTCCGAGCGGTAGCCGGGGTCGAACGCCGGCTGGTCGTACTCGTGGCAGAACGCCGCCGTGCGGTCGTACGCCGGGTGGCCGAGGTGCTGGTCCCGCACGTCGCGGTCGAGGCCGAGGTGGTGGAAGAAGTAGTAGCCCTGGAAGACAGCGTGCTGCTCGACCATCCAGTGGTTCTCGGCCGACACGAACGGCTTGAGGATCGCCGCCGCGATGTCGGCGTGGTTGTACGAGCCGAGCGTGTCGCCGATGTCGTGGAGCAGCGCGCACACCACGTACTCCTCGTCCTCGCCGGCGCGGTGCGCCCGCGTCGCCGTCTGCACGCAGTGCTCGAGACGGTCGACGGCGAAGCCGCCGAAGTCGTCGCGCAGCAGGCGCAGGTGGTCGAGCACGCGGTCGGCGAGCCCGGCCGAGTGGGCCATGGCGTGGCCGGCGATGATCGCCCAGTCCTCCGCCGTGCTCTCGGTCATGGCGTGGAACGTCGCCGCCG
>JACCUL010000428.1 GCA_013811855.1 Acidimicrobiia bacterium | reverse complement strand
CACCAGCACCTTGGCCCGGGAAAGGGCCAGGCCCCGCTCGTTCAGGCCCCGTACGAGCCGGGACTGGACGTACTCGGGCATGTCGTCGTTGATGTCGTTGGCCAGCTCCACGAAGCGGAAGGGCTGGCCCAGGGCCCGCCGGACCCGCCACGACAGGTAGCTGGGGTCGATGGGCAGGCAGTGGCCGCCCACGCCGGGGCCGGGGGTGAACCGCATGAAGCCGAACGGCTTGGTGGAGGCGGCGTCGATGGACTCCCACACGTCGATGCCGAGGTCGCCGGCGAACATGGCCAGCTCGTTGACGAGGGCGATGTTGACGTGCCGGAACGTGTTCTCGAGCAACTTGGTCAGCTCGGCCTCCTTGGGCGTCGACACCGGCACCGTCCGGTCGACGAGCGAGCCGTAGAACGCGTCCACCACGGCGAGCGATGCCGAGTCGACGCCGGAGACGACCTTGGGGGTGTTCACCAGGTTCCAGCTGGCGTTGCCCGGGTCGATGCGCTCGGGGCTGTAGCCGAGGTGGAAGTCCGAGCCGACAGACAGCCCGGAACCCGCTTCGAGGATCGGACCGAGCAGCTCCTCGGTGGTGCCCGGGTACGTGGTCGATTCGAGGATGACGCAGGCGCCGGGACGCAGGAAGCCGGCGACGGCGCGCCCCGCGTCTTCGATGTGGGAAAGGTCGGGGACGCCCTCTCGCAGTGGGGTCGGCACCGTGATGACCGCCATGTCGAATCGGGTACAGGCGGTGGCCTCGCTGGACACGGTGTAGCGCCCGGACGCGAGTGCGGCCGCCAACTGTCCGCTCGGGACGTCCTCCACGAATGACTCCCCGGCCCCGAGCCGCTTTACGCGCTGCTCGTCGACGTCGTAACCGACGACCTCGTAGCCGACATCGACAGCCCGCATGGCGAGTGGAAGACCGACGTAGCCCTGACCGACGACGACGACCTTCTGTGTGCCGATCGTCATGTCCCTCATCGTCGCACGCGTCCTCGACCGTCGAGTGGACGGATGAGGGTCTTCGGAGCCTTCGGTAGGTTGGACGCGGTGAAGGTCGTCGTCACCGGCGGGGCCGGCTTCATCGGCGCCAACCTCTGTCGTGAGCTCAGTATGGCGGAAGGGTTCGAGGTCGTGGCCGTCGACGACCTCAGCACCGGGTGCGAGGCGAACCTCGAAGGCGTCGCGGCCACCACCCTCGTAGAGGGCAGCATCCTCGATCACGACCTCATGAGCGAGGTCCTCGACGGCGCGGACTCGATCGTCCACCTCGCCGCCCGGCCGTCGGTGCCCCGATCGATCACCGATCCGATGGCCAGCCACCACGTCAACGCCACCGGCACGATCGCCATGCTGGAAGCGGCCAGAGCGGCTGGCGTTCCGCACGTCGTGGTCGCCTCGTCGTCGTCCGTCTACGGCGCGAACCCCGTACTCCCGAAGTCTGAGGACATGGTCCCTCGCCCGGTCAGCCCCTACGCCGCCAGCAAGCTCGCCGCCGAGGCCTACGCGGCCGCGTACGGGCATTCGTTCGGCGTCGGCACGCTGGCCTTACGGTTGTTCAACGTGTTCGGCCCGCGGCAGCCCGCCGGTCACGCGTACGCGGCGGTGATCCCCGCCTTCGTCTCCGCCGCCCTCGAAGGCCGGCCGCTCCCGCTGCACGGCGACGGCAAGCAGACCCGCGACTTCACCTACGTGGGCAGCGTCACCGCGGTGATCGCGGCGGCCGTGTCTCGCGGGTTGACCTCCACCGTGCCGGTGAACCTCGCGTTCGGAACCCGCCGCAGCCTCCTCGACGTCATCGAGGCCATCGAGGTGGTGCTCGGCGACGTCGTGGACATCGAGCACCATCCCGGGCGGGCGGGCGACGTGCGCCATTCCCAGGCCGACGAGACGCTCCTTCGCTCATCGTTCCCGGGGATCGAACCGATCGACTTCCACAGCGGCCTCAGCGCCACCGTCGATTGGTTTCGGAGCTCGGCTCGCTGATGGCGCGCCGGGCGAGGTCTTGGAGGGTCCAGAATCCGGCCGCCGGACGCTTCGTGCATCCGCCGGCGGCGTACCGCACGAGGCGCTGGAGGCTCTCCTCGGACAACATCTCGATGGCGTCGAAGAAGGCATCCGGCCCCGCGGCGCGCAGGGCGGTGTCGCCTTCGCTCGCCTTGTTGGGCAGGTGGCTCGTGAGGAGGACCAGCGGCACCTCACCAATGGCGTCCTTGAGCGCAGACGCGCGCCCGAGCGACTTCCAGACGGTGTCGGTCCGGAGCAGGCCGCCGCGGTGGCTGGTGAAGCCTCCGCACACGTCGAAGAACCAGGCCCCGCCCTCGGCATCGGCGGCCACGAAGTCGATTGTGACCCCGGTCCCGCGGATCCTCCGCTTGCGCTCCTGGATGTGGAACCCGGCGACCGTGAGCAGCTGCTCGGCGACCTGCGCCGCCGCCTTGCCCTCCTCGGTCGCCCGGCGCACGAACTCCCCGAGCGGTGCTGATCCCACCATTGGTGCGTCGAACGGGATCCGCAGCGCGGGCGCCTCGTCCGCCTGCTCGGCCTCGACCAGCGCCCGCACCCGGCCGCGGGAGATCTCGACGTACTGCTCGTCCAGGTCGTAGCCGACGTAGCGCCGACCGAGCTGCGCCGCGGCAACGAGCGCCGACCCGCTGCCCATGAACGGGTCGAGCACGAGATCGCCCTTGAACGTGTAGAGCCGGATCAGCTGTTCCGGCAGCTCGACGGGGAACGGTGCGGGGTGACCGACGCGCCGTGCGCTCTCCGGTGGGATCGACCAGATGTCGAGGGTCAACGCCATGAAGTCCTCGGTGAGAACGGTGCTCTCGTGCGGCAGGCCCTCGGCGGCGCGCTGCTTGACGGAGCGGGCGCGATCGAAACGCCCCCTGCTGGCGATGATCACGCGCTCGGTGATGTCGCGCAGCACGGGGTTGGCGGCGCTCCGGAAGGAACCCCACGCGCACGACCCGCTGGCGCCCTCGGCCTTCTGCCAGATCAGCTCGCCTCGGAGGAGCAGACCAAGGTCGTGCTCAAAGATCCGGATGACGTCGGCGGACAGGCTGCGGTACGGCTTGCGGCCCAGGTTGGCCACGTTCACGGCGATGCGTCCGCCGGGCTCCAGCTTGCGGACGCACTCGGCGAACACGTCGGTCAGCATCTCCAGGTACTCGAGGTAGGAGGACGGAACCCCTTCCCGCTCGAGCTCCTCCTCGTACTGCTTGCCTGCGAAGTACGGCGGCGACGTCACGACCAGCGCGACCGAGCCGTCGCGCACCTGATCCATCCGGCGGGCGTCGCCATGGACGAACGGCTCGGCGATCGGCTGCGGCGCTGGGACGTCTTGATCGCCGGAGATCTCGGGGGCCCGGAAGCGGTCGTAGAACGCGGTGGCGTCGTGGCTCTCGCGCCCGCCGACACCGAAGTTGGAGGTGGTCGTCTTACGTCGTTCTCTCATCGTCACCCTTGCTTGCCGTGGGGGCTGCGCCCCCACACCCCATCGCCATCCGGCTCGCTGGCGCTCGCTCGGCTGGCCGGCCTCGCTGCGCTCACCGTGCCACGGCCGCCACGACGGCCTCATCGGCGTGGGCGATGTGGCCGAGCTGACGCCAGATGATCGTCAGGATCAACGCGGAGCCTACGAAGCCGAACCAGAACGGCGCGACGATCCCCCAGCCGCTGGCGATGAGCCCGCCGGTCGCGCCGCCGGCGACGATGCCGCCGTACACGCCGAGCATGTACACGCTACCGACGCGTCCCTGGAGCCCGGTGGGCACGGCGCGCTGGCGGACGGTCGTCGACGTGGTGCCCCAGACGAACGCGTGCATGCCGAACACGAACATCACGACGAGGGCCACCCACGGCGTGGTCGTCAACGCCAGCGCCAGGTGGGTCAGCGTCTCGATGATCAGCCCGACCCGCATGATGTCGGCGAGGCTCGCCCGCGCCGTGAGGAGTCCGTAGATGCCGGTGCCGACGAGGCCACCGAGGGCGGTCGCTGTCGTGAGGAGACCGAAGCCGATCTCGCCCATGCCGAGTCGATCGGTGGCGTACAGCACGAGCACCGACCAGGCCGCCCCGAACGTGAGGTTGAACGACACGATCGTCAGCGCCAACGTTCGCATGGGTGGGTGGGCCCAGAGCCAGCGGATGCCCTCGACGATCTCGTGGACGACGGGACGGCGGGCGTCGCCCGCCCGGCTTCCGGGTGAGGCCGCGAGCCGTGACACCATGAGCGCGGCCAGCGCCGTGCAGACCGCCTGCGTCACGAACGGCGAGGCCGCTCCCGCGGCGAACAGCGCGGCGCCGATCGGTGGGCCGGCCAACTGGTTGGCGACGATGACCCCACCCATCAGGCGGGCGTTCGCCACGCCGTAGTCGGCCTTGGCGACGAGCATCGGCATCAGGGTCGAGGTGGTCACGTCGGCGAACGTCTCCGCCGTTCCCAGGAGGAACATGGTCACCAGCACGACGGCGATGTTCACGCGTTCGGTGGAGATCGTCACGGCGAGCGACGCCAGGACGGCGGCGCGCAGCAGGTCGACCGTGAGGACGATCAGGCGACGGTCGACCCGGTCGGCCACCGCACCGGCGACCAGACCGAAGCACAGCCACGGGAGCCGCTGCAAGAGCGCGGCCATGGCCACGAGGAACGGGTCGTCCGTCTGGGAGGCAACCAGCAGCGGACCGGCGGCGAGCGCGATCCCGTCGCCGATGTTGCTCACCCACGAGGACGCCAGGAGCCATCGGAAGCCGGCGCCGAGACGGGCCGGCGCGACCACTTCGACGACCGAGACCACGAGGGATCGGACGGTAGCGCGCCCCTGCGAACCGTTCCCCGAACGTGGCCGATCACGGCCACTGTTGCCTCGCCGCTCGCCGGCGCCCCGAGCGCGCCCGCCCCCGTCGGGCGCGCTCGGTGTCGACGCGCGGTTACGGCCGCTGCATCCCGAAGGCGTAGCTCTCGCTGCCGCTGTAGGACTCGACCCGCCACACGTAGTAGCCGGCCGTGCCGCTGTAGGTGACGTTCTCGTCGGGGGCCGAGCTCGTCCCCGAGGCGACGGTCACCCACGTGAAGCCGTTCCACTTGCGCAGGTAGAGGTCGAAGTCGACGCCCGCCGGCCCGTCGAGGCAACCCCGGTGCGTGCCCGAGCTCGGCGTGTAGAAGTACGTGCCGTTGGGATGGTTGTCGAAGTCTCCGGCGCCCGAGAGCGAGCCGCTGACTGCTCTGGCAGGCCTCCGCAACCGGTCGGCGGCGGGGGTGGGGGCGGCGCCGTGCCTCCGAGCGTGTAGAGGAGCCGGTTCGGCGAGCCGGATCCGGGGTTCGTCACGACGCCGGTCGTGGCGGTGTTGACGAGCCGGTCGCGCACCGCCGCCGGCGACAGGGTCGTCGTCTCGAGCGCGAGCGCGGCGGCGCCGGCCACGTGCGGCGTCGCCATCGACGTGCCGCTGATGGTGTTCGTGGCCGTGTTGCTCGTGTACCAGGCCGATGTGATGTTCGAGCCGGGGGCGAAGATGTCGAGGCACGTGCCGTAGTTCGAGAACGACGAGCGAGCGTCGGTCGACGTCGTGGACCCGACGGTGATCGCCGTGCCGACGCGTGCCGGGGAGTAGCTGCAGGCGTTGGCGTTGGAGTTACCGGCGGCGATCGCGTATGTCACCCCGTCGTTGATCGAGTTGACGACCGCGTTGTCGAGCGCGGTCGAGGCGCTGCCCCCGAGGCTCATGTTCGCCACCGCTGGCTGGCCCGCGGCGTGGTTGCCGGTCACCCAGTCGATGCCGGCGATGACGCCGGAGTTCGTGCCCGAGCCCTGGCAGTTGAGCACGCGCACGCCGACGAGGCGCACGGCCTTGGCGACGCCGTACGTGCTGCCGCCGACGGTGCCGGCGACGTGGGTGCCGTGGCCGTTGCAGTCGTCGGCGCTGCCGCCGTCGACGGCGTCGAACCCCGTGACCGCCCGGCCCCCGAACTCGTCGTGGCTGAAGCGGACCCCGGTGTCGATGATGTACGCCGTCACCCCGGTGCCGTCGAAGTCGTAGGTGTAGCTGTTGGAGAGCGGCAGGTTGCGCTGGTCGACGCGGTCGAGACCCCACGTCGCCGGCGACTGCGTGGCCTCCAGCCGCACGGTCTGGTCGGCCTCGATCAGCGCGACGTTCGGGTTGCGTCGCAGGGCTGTCAACGCCTTCGCCGGCAGGGTCGCGGCGAAGCCGTTGAGGGCCGCCGAGTACGCGAAGTGCACCCGTCCGCGGGCCTGGAGTGCCTGGGTCTGGGCTGCGCCGCGGTTCGTCGCCGACGCACCCTTGGCGAGGACGACGATGTAGCGGTCGGCGATCACGCTCGGGCGGTCGGTGCCGACGACGGGCGCGACCGACGTCGCCCGCTCCGACCGATCGGTCGGGGCCGGCGGTGGATCACCGGATGCGCCGGCGGCGGCCGCCGACGACGTGGTGGACAACACCGCGACCGCGGTGAGCACGAAGGCCGCGAACGCGCGCTACCGGGACCGAATCTGCATGAGCCGTCTCCTGTTGTTGTCGGTCGCCCACACGTCCCGTCGGTCCCACTGTCAACCGCCGGGAGTCGAACCGTAACCCGCTCCTGGACGGCATGAACGACCGCCACTGGTGGCCGTCCTGGCACACTTGAGGGACCGTGAAGCTGCTCCGTCGTGCTCTCGCCGCCCTCGGCCTCGCCGGGCTCATCGCCGGGGCGTTGCGCGTCCGCGGTCGCGGCGGCACGCCGCCGCAGCACGGCGGCTGGCAGCCGATCGAGC
>JACCUL010000406.1 GCA_013811855.1 Acidimicrobiia bacterium | reverse complement strand
GCCACGTTCGCCGACCCGCGCGCCCCGGCGAAGGTGCTGGCCGAGCTGCGCGAGCTCCCGACGTTGTGACCGCGAGCAGGCAGAGCATCCCCCGACCAGGGGGAATCGCTTGCTACCGTGACGGGATGGCTACACCTCCGCA
Source organism: Acidimicrobiia bacterium (assembly GCA_013811855.1). Classification (GTDB taxonomy): domain Bacteria; phylum Actinomycetota; class Acidimicrobiia; order Acidimicrobiales; family Ilumatobacteraceae; genus JALZMG01. The sequence continues at coordinate 2,804 of JACCUL010000406.1, read as the reverse complement.
GTTGACCCCCGAGCAGCGGTCCGCGGCCCTGGCCAAGGCCGCCGAGGCCCGCGCCGCCCGCGCCGAGATCAAGGCTCGCCTCAAGATGGGCTCGTTCTCCCTCGGCGAAGCGCTCGGCTCCGAGGATCGCAACGTCGGCAAGCTCAAGGTCGTCTCCCTCCTCGAATCGTTGCCGGGCGTCGGCAAGGTCAAGGCCCGCAAGGTCATGGAAGACATCGGCATCGCCGACAACCGGCGCGTCCAGGGATTGGGGTCTCAGCAGCGCCAAGCGCTGCTCGACGCCTTCGGGTGAACCAAGCCCGAGCCGGAGGCAAGGATCCAGCAGTACGCCGGCCGCTCGTCATCGTGGTCTCGGGGCCCGGTGGGGTCGGCAAGGGGACCATCGTCGCCGAGCTCGTGCAGCGCGACCCCCGGCTGTGGCTGAGCCGGAGCTGGACGACGCGCCAGCAGCGCGTCGGCGAACCCGATTCGGCCTACGAGTTCCGCACCCGCCCCGAGTTCGAGCAGCGCATCGCCGACGGCGGTTTCGTCGAGTGGACCGAGTTCCTCGGTCACTACTACGGCACGCCGGTCCCTGCGCCCGACGAGGGCGCGGACATCGTGCTCGAGATCGAGGTCGACGGCGCCCGTCAGGTCAAGGCCCTCCGGCCCGACGCCGTGCTGATCTTCGTCCTGCCCCCGAGCCGCGACGAGCAGGAGCGCCGACTGCGTGAGCGCGGGGACCCGGAGTCCAACGTGGACGCCCGGCTGCGCAAGGCCGAAGACGAGGAACCGATCGGGCGGGCCCTGGCCGACCACATCGTCGTCAACGACGCCCTCGACGACACCGCCGAGCGGATGCTGGCGATCATCGACCAGGCCCGCGCCCAACAGACGGCCTGACCCAGTGCAACCGCCGGTGGTCGCTTGTACGCTCTCCGGGCCGGTTGGCGAGCTGGGACCCGCGCCGCGTCGTCCTTACGCCGGTCCCGACCATCGACGACCAACGGAGCAGCCATGGAACGCGCGCACGACACGATGATGAACCCGCCGATCGAGGAGCTCCTCGGCCGGGTCGACTCGAAGTTCGAGCTGGTGACGCTGGCCGCCCGGCGGGCCCGCCACATCAACGCCTACTTCAACCAGCTCGGCGAAGGCCTCGGCCACATGATCCCCCCGCAGGTCAGCTCGGTGTCGCGCAAGCCGCTGAGCATCGGGTTCGAGGAGATCGCCGCCGACAAGATCGTGCGCACCGAGCTGGTGCCCGTCGAGGAGATCGACGAGACGGCCGACCCGCTCGGCCAGCCGGGTGACGCGCTCGAAGGCGCCGACACCACAGACGGCGAGTGACGGACCGGTCGGTGTCCAACTTCACGTTCACCTCCGAGAGCGTCACCGAGGGCCATCCGGACAAGATGGCCGACCAGATCAGCGATGCCGTGCTCGACGCCATCCTGACCGAGGATCCGAACGGCCGGGTCGCCTGCGAGACGATGCTGACCACCGGCCTGTGCGTCGTGGCCGGCGAGATCACGACCAAGGCGTACGTCGACATCCCCAAGTTGGCCCGCGAGACGATCCGCTCGATCGGCTACGACAACGCCCTGTACGGCTTCGACGGCTCGACGTGCGGCGTGATCGTCTCGATCGACGAGCAGAGCCCGAACATCGCCCAGGGCGTCGACGCCAGCGAGGAGGTCAGGACCGGCACGGCCGGCGAGGACGCGCTGAACGCCCAGGGCGCGGGGGACCAGGGGATGATGTTCGGCTTCGCCTGCGACGACACGCCGGACCTGCTGCCGCTGCCGATCTGGACCGCCCACCGGCTGGCCGAGCGGCTGGCCGAGGTCCGCAAGTCCGGCCAGGTCCCGTACCTCCGGCCCGACGGTAAGACCCAAGTCACGTACGAGTACGAGGACGGTCGCCCGGTGCGGCTGAAGACCGTGCTCATCAGCACGCAGCACCAGGAGGGCATCGACCGCGAGACGGTCATCCGCCCCGACGTGATCGAGCAGGTCATCCGCCCCACCGTGCCCGAGCAGTTCGCCGACGACGGCTACGACGTGTGGATCAACCCCACCGGCACGTTCGTGCTCGGCGGCCCGCATGCCGACTGCGGGCTCACCGGGCGCAAGATCATCGTCGACAGCTACGGCGGCATCGGGCGCCACGGTGGTGGGGCGTTCAGCGGCAAGGACCCCAGCAAGGTCGACCGTTCGGGGGCCTACGCCGCTCGGTGGGTGGCCAAGCACGTCGTCGCCAGTGGCGCGGCCGCCAAGTGCGAGGTGCAGGTCGCATACGCCATCGGCATCGCCCACCCGATCAGCATCCTCGTCGACACGTTCGGCACGCACACCGTCGATCCGGCCCGCATCGAGCAGGCCGTGCGGGACGTGTTCGACCTTCGCCCGGGCGCCATCGTCCGGGACCTCGACCTCAAGCGCCCGATCTACCGGGACACCGCGGCATACGGGCACTTCGGCCGGCCGCTGCCCACGTTCTCGTGGGAGCACGCCACCCGCCTCGACGCGTTCCGGTCTGCCGTCGGGGCCTAGCCACCCGTTGCCCGCCGTGGGCCGGATCGCGCGGGTCCAGCCCGACGTCACCGGGCTCGACAAGGCGTTCGACTATGACGTGCCCGCCGCGCTGGCCGGGCGGGTCGGCGTCGGCACGCTCGTGCGGGTGCCGCTGCACGGTCGTCGCGTCGGTGGCTGGGTGGTCGAGCTCGACCCGCCCGAGATCGTCGAACGGTCACGGTTGCGGCCGCTGGCCAAGGTCAGCTCGCTCGGACCGTCGGCCGAGCTGATGGACCTGGCCCGCTGGGC
>JACCUL010000403.1 GCA_013811855.1 Acidimicrobiia bacterium | reverse complement strand
CCTCACGGGTCCCCGTCTCGACGAGCTTGCCGTTCTGCATGACGGCGATGCGCTGGGTCAGGATCTCGACGACGGCGAGGTCGTGGGAGATGAAGAGGCAGGCGAAGCCGATCTCGCGCTGCAGCTCCTGGAACAGGTCGAGCACTTTGGCCTGCACGGAGACGTCGAGGGCCGAGGTCGGCTCGTCGGCGATGAGCAGGGCGGGCCCCAGCGCCAACGCCCTGGCGACGCCGACGCGCTGGCGTTGGCCGCCGGAGAGCTCGTGCGGGTAGCGGTTGCGGAGGTGGCGGCTGAGGTGCACCTGATCGAGCAGGGCCTCGACGCGCAGGCCGAGGGCCTTGCCCTTGGCCTCCTTGGCCATCAACAGCGGCTCGCCGATCGACTCGCCGACCGGCAGGCGCGGGTTGAGCGACGAGCCGGGATCCTGGAACACGAAGCTGACTCGACGCCGGACGTTGCCGAGTTCGGACTTGGAGACGCCGACCATGTTCGTGCCGAGCACGGTCGCCTCGCCCTCGACGAACGGGAGCAGGCCGACGACAGCCCGCCCGATCGTCGTCTTGCCCGAACCCGACTCGCCGACGAGGCCGAGGACCTCGCCCCGCTCGATGCGCAGCGTGACGCCGTCGACGGCACGGAAGGCCGGCGCCCGGCCCCGCTTGGGGTACTCGATGGCCACATCGCGGAGGTCGACGACGAGGTTGGGCTCGGCCCCGCTCGCCACCTCCGGCGACAGCGGCGCGTGCACCTCGCCGTTGCCCTTCACGGGCGCGTCGACCTGCTGCTCGCCGACGAGGGAGCCGAGGTGGGGCACCGCGGCCAGCAACTTCTGGGTGTACGGGTGTTGGCCGGCGTGGAAGATCTGCTCGATCTCGCCCTGCTCGACGATCAGGCCCTTTTCCATCACCAGCACGCGGTCGGCCAGGTCGGCGACAACGCCCATGTCGTGGGTGATCAGCAGGATGGCGGCGTCGATGCGGTCGCGCAGGTCACGCACGAGCTTGAGGATCTCGGCCTGCACGGTCACGTCGAGAGCCGTGGTCGGCTCGTCGGCGATGAGCAGCGGGGGGTCGAGGGCCAGCGCCTGGGCAATCATCGCCCGCTGCCGCTGACCACCCGAGAGCTGGTGCGGGTAGGCGTCGACGCGCTGCGCCGGGTTCGGGATCTCGACCAGGTCGAGCAGCTCGATGGCCCGCTTGCGGGCCAGCTTGGGTGACATCGACCGGTGGCTGCGGAGCATCTCGGCGATCTGGAAGCCCACGGTGTAGACGGGGTTGAGCGCCGTCATCGGCTCCTGGAAGATCATCGAGACGAGCCGCCCCCGGATGGACCGCAGGGCGCGTTTGTCGAGGTCGACGATCTCGAGGTCTCGGAGGCGGATCGAGCCGCGCACCGACGCGTTCTTCGGCAGCAGCCCCATCATCGCCAGGGCGATCGTCGACTTGCCCGAGCCGGACTCGCCGACGATGGCCAGGGCCTCGCCGGAATCGAGGTCGAAGTTGGCCCCGATCACGGCGGGGTACCAGTCGCCGTTGACCCAGAAGTCGATGTCGAGGTCGCGGACCTCGACGACGCGACGCCCGCCGGTCTCAACCTGCTCTGGGATGGTCACTGGTGCACCCTCTCGATCATGCGAGCGAGCGAGCGCCAGCGAGTGAGCGGCCACAAACTGCGCAGGCGGCAGGTGGCGTGGCCGGGGAACGCATGAATGGTCACGGTGCGATCCCTTCGGTGGTCCTGGTTGCTGGCACCATGGCGTCGTGGACGAGGAGGTGCGCCCGTGGTACGGGCGGGCGCTGACGATCGGCATCGCGGTGATCTGCGTCGGCGTGACGATGTCGGTCGTGTTCCAGGACGGCTGGTCGGACGCCGGGACGGTCGCCCCGTGGACGGCGTTCGTCACGCTGGCGTGCTGGGCGACGTTCTGGCGACCGCTGGTGGCCGTCTCCGACGCCGGCGTCCGACTCGTCAACGTCACCCGCACCATCGACGTCCGCTGGCCGGCGCTCGAGGGGCTCGACACGAAGTGGGCGCTCACGCTGATCACCGCATATGGCCGGTTCACCGCCTGGAGCGCGCCGGCACCCGGGGCTCGCAACGCCATGCAGTCCGTGATCGGTGAGCGTCACGACCGTCACCGCGGCGCGGAGACGACCGTGAGCCCCGGTGAGCTCGTCGAGACGCCGTCGGGGTCGGCCGCGGCAGTGGTCCGCGAGCGGTGGGAGAAGTTGCTCGCCGCCGGTCACCTCGACGACCCCCGGCTGGAACGGGAACGGGCCGATGTCACGTGGCACATCGGCACGGCGGCGGCCGCGGTGGCCCTGATCGCCGTCGGCGTCGCCGTGAACCTGTGATCCATCGTCACGCCTCGCTGCCGGCGCCGCTCGCGGGCCGACGGAGGTTGATGATCTCCATCTCGCCACGAGTGCGGCCGTCGTTTCGTTCGAGGTCCTTGCGCTTGGGGATCCGCTTCTGGCGCGGATCGAAGGCGTCACGCAAGCCGTCGCCGATGAACTGCAGGCACAGCACGATGACGATGACGAAGATGCCCGGCCAGATGAACAACCACGGTCGGGTCGAGTACGCGCCCTGGTAGTCGCTGACCAACGTCCCGAGCGACACCTCCGGCGAACGGACGCCGAAGCCGAGGAAGCCGAGGGCGGACTCGGTGAGGATGCCGGCGCCCATCAGCAGCGTCGTGCTGACGATGATCGTGCCGATCGTGTTCGGCAGGATGTGCTTGAAGATGATCCG
>JACCUL010000378.1 GCA_013811855.1 Acidimicrobiia bacterium | reverse complement strand
GCCGGTCACTGTGAGACCCCCTCGTCATGATCGCCATCATGACTGCCATCGTGATCGACCTCGCCGTCGAGCGGCGGGCTCGGCGCCACGGGGAAACTCAGTGGGTGGGCCAGGCCATGCACGCCATTGCCGGCATCGAGGAGCTGCTGGTCGCCGGCGAGCGGGCGGCCGTCGTGCGCCTGTGCCGGCAGGCCATCGACGCGTTGGAGGCGGGCCGCCTCCAGGGCGACGGGCCCCATCCCGAGCTCGATGATCTCGCCGCTCGCGTCAGTCGCCTGCGCCACGCGGCCGGAAATGGTTGACGGCTATGGACGCAGACGGCGGTGAGGCGTAGGTTGGTCTCATGCGGGCAGCTCTCTCTCGAATCGCGGGCCTCAGCGGCCTCATGGTGGTCCTGGCGGGCCTTCCGAGCAGCGGGGCGCCGACGCTGCCGTTGGTCCGGTTCACCGCGTCAGGTGACTTCTCGGCCAGCGCCGAGGCCCAAGGCGTCTTCGCCAGCATCGGCGCGGCCCAGCCCGACCTGCACCTGGCGCTTGGCGACCTGTCCTACGGCGTGACCGGCCAGGAGCAGGCGTGGTGTGACCTCGTCACCGCGGGTGTCGGCGCCGGCTTTCCGTTCGAGCTGATCTCAGGCAACCACGAGAGCAACGGGCTCAACGGCAACATCAACGACTTCTCGGCCTGCCTGCCCAACCAGCTGCCGGGCCTGATCGGCACGTACGGTCGCCAGGCGTACGTCGACGTGCCCAAAGACGGTCCGCTCGTGCGCTACGTGATGATCTCGCCGGCCCTCGACTTCCCCGGCGGCACGTGGACCTACTCGGCTGGGTCGCCTCGGTACAACTGGACCGCAGCGGCCATCGACGGTGCCCGCACGGCGGGGATCCCCTGGGTCGTTGTCGGCATGCACAAGCCGTGCATCTCGGTCGGCGTGTACACGTGCGATCCGGGCGCCGACCTGATCAACATGCTGCTGGCCAAGGACGTCGACCTCGTGCTCAGTGGTCATGACCATCTCTATCAGCGCACCAAGCAACTCGGGTTGGGCGGCGGCTGCGCGACGTTCACGCCAGGGTCATACAACGCGTCCTGCGTCGTCGACGCCGACTCGGCCATGGTCAAGGGCGCGGGCACGGTGTTCGCCACCGTCGGCACGGGCGGCGCCCCCCTGCGCGACATCAACCTTGCCGACAGCGAAATGCCCTACATCGCCGCCTACTCGGGGACCAACGCCAATCCGACATGGGGATCGCTCGACTTCACCGTCGACGCGGACGAGCTGACGGCCAGCTTCCTGCGTGGCGCAGGCGGAACGTTCAACGATGCGTTCACCATCCAGGCGACTGCTGGCGGCAATCAGCCGCCCGTCGCCGACTTCAGCGCCACGTGCATCAACCTGACCTGCTCGTTCGACGCCGGCGCCTCCCACGACGACGACGGCACGATCACGTCGTACGCATGGAACTTCGGCGACGGGTCCACCGGCAGCGGCGTGACGACGTCGCATCCGTACGCCGCCGCCGGCCCGTACACCGTCACCCTCACAGTGACCGACAACGCCACGGCCACCAACACGACGACGCGGGTCGTCAACCCGACGGCGCCGTCGACGACGTTCGCCTCCGACACGTTCACCCGGACCGTCACCAGCGGCCTTGGCAACGCCGACATCGGCGGTCCCTGGACCAGCGTCGCGGCGACCTCCTCGGTCAGCGGCGGGCTCGGCCGCATCCGCATCCCGACCGCCGGCTCGGGGAGCAGCGCCCTGCTCGGCTCGGTGTCCCAGGCCAACACGGACATGGTCATGTCGATCGCCACCGACAAGCCGGTCACCGGCGGCGCGCTCTTCGTGTCCGTGCGGGGCCGCAACGTGGCCGGCGTCGGCGACTACAGGGGCAAGGTTCGCTTCAAGACGGACGGCGGGATCGGCCTGTCGCTCGCCCGCCAGTCGGCCTCTGGCACGGAGACGATCATCCAGAGCGAGGTGACCGTCGCAGGGCTGACGTACGCCGTTGGCGATCGCCTCAACGTTCGCGTGCAGGTGGCGGGCACGTCGCCGACCACGATCAGGGCCAAGGTCTGGAAGATCGGCACGACCGAGCCGGCGGCGTGGCAGCGGTCGGTGACCGACAGCACTGCCGGCT
>JACCUL010000371.1 GCA_013811855.1 Acidimicrobiia bacterium | reverse complement strand
CTGACCGAGAACCTCGACGCCATGGAGGCGGTGCAGCACATCCCGATCGACGACCGCCAGGCGTTCAAGTACGCGCTCGGCGCCACGCTGGTCAAGAACAACGCCCACTGGCGGGCGTTCGAGACGGTCTTCGAGGTGTACTTCAGCCTGCGCGGACCGGAGTACCGCATCGGCGAGGGCGACGAGTCCGCGCTCGACGAGACGTGGCGCCAGATGCAGGACCAGATGCGCCAGGGCGACGGGCGCGGCGGCGCCGGCGGGGGGATGGACGCGCTGACGCCGGAGGAGATCGCCCACCTCCTCATGCAGGCGCTGCTCAACGGCGACCAGGCGATGATGCGGGCGATGGCCCGCCAGTCGGTGCAGCGGTTCGCCGGCATGGAACCGGGCCGTCCCGTCGGCGGCACGTACTACCTGTACCGCACGCTGCGCAACCTCGACCTCGACGGAATGCTGGAACGGCTGATGGAGGCCACCCGCGACCAGGCCGACGGCGCGCTGACCTCGCTGGAGGAGCGCCTGGAGCGCGAGGAGTACCAGGAGCGCATCGACAGCTTCAAGAGTGAGATCGAAGCCGAGATCCGCCGCCGCCTCGTCGCCGACCGCGGCGCCCAGGCCATGGCCAAGACGTTGCGCAAGCCGCTGCCCGAGGACGTCGAGTTCATGCACGCCAGCCGCGACGAGATGCTCTCGCTGCGCAAGGCCCTGTACCCGCTGACCCGCAAGCTGGCGGCCCGGCTGGCCCGCAAGCGCCGCCACGGCCGGCGCGGCCCGCTCGACTTCCGCAGCACCGTGCGCCACTCGCTGTCCTACGGCGGCGTGCCGGCGGACCCCAAGTTCAAGTACCCGCGACCGGCCAAGCCGGAGCTGATGGTCGTGGCCGACATCTCCGGCTCCGTCGCCGCGTTCGCCCGGTTCACGCTGATGCTCGTCTACGCCATCCAGCACCAGTTCTCGAAGGTCCGTTCGTTCGTGTTCATCGACGGCATCGACGAGGTCACCGACTACTTCAAGGCCACCGAGGACCTCCAGGAGGCGATCCATCGGGTCAACACGGAGGCCGACGTGGTGTGGGTCGACGGCCACTCCGACTACGGCCACGCCTTCGAGGTGTTCTGGGAGCGCTGGGGCAAGGACGTCGGCCCGAAGACGACCGTGCTGTTGCTCGGCGACGCCAGGAACAACTACCACTCGGCCCAGTCGTGGGTCGTCAAGGAGATGCACCAGAAGGCCCGCCATCTGTACTGGCTCAACCCCGAACCCCGCTCGTACTGGAACACGGGCGACTCGATCGTGGGGGAGTACGGCACCCACACCGACGGCGTCTACGAGTGCCGCAACCTCCGCCAGCTCGAAGCGTTCGTCGAGAAGCTGACCTGAGCCGCGGTCGCCGTGCCGACGTCGTTGCCGCTCGAGCGCCACCTCACCGTGCTCGACGTGGCGGGTGCGACACTCGCCGACCGGGCGGCGGGTGCGCTCGACGCGCCCGTTCCGACGTGCCCGGCCTGGGACGGCGCCAAGCTCGTCGCCCACCAGACGATGGTCCATCGCTGGGCGGCCGGGAACCTCACCGGTGAGCCCTTCGCGCGCCAGCAGACCCAGATCCACGACGAGGAACCGGACGTGGTCGGCTACTACCGCGACGGGCTGGCGCACCTGCTGGCGACGCTGCGCGGGGTCCCCGACGACGTCAAGGCGATGGTCTTCCTCAAGGACGCCCCACCGCCGCGGCGGTTCTGGGCCCGCCGCCAGGCGCACGAGACGACCATTCACGGCGTCGACGCGCTGGCCGCCTCGCTCGGCCGGGTGCCGACGGCCGACGAGTGCGCCGACGTGCTGCCGATCGACGCCGACCTCGCCGTCGACGGCATCGACGAGCTGGTCGGCGGCTTTCTGCCGCGCGGCCGCCCGAAGATCGGCGCCGACGCACCGTTCGTCGTGGTGGTCGACCCGACCGATCGCGACGTGGCGTGGACCCTGCGCGTCGCCCCCGACCGCCTCGTCACGGAGCTCGGCGCCGGCGGAGGCGACGACGCCGTCACGCTCTCGGGAACCGCAGTCGCCCTGTACCTCGGCCTCTGGAACCGCGGCGACGAGTTCGCCAGTGCCGGGCCGGGCGACGTCCTCGACCGCTGGCGCCGCCTGCAGCGGGTGACCTGGAGCTGACGGGCGCTGATCCTGCGAAGTGTGAGCCCAGAGCGCGGGTTTCCGCGGCGACAGCTCACAGTTCGGCTTGCGAGACTGGCGGGATGCGATTGGATTCCGTCGACGATCTCCGTGCGATCTACCGCCAGCCGGGGCGTGGGCCGGTCGACAAGGTGGTCGACCGACTCGATCACCACTGCGCCGATTTCCTCGCCAAATCGCCGTTCTTCGTCCTGTCCACCGCCAACGGGCGGGGCGTGTGCGACGGTTCACCGAAGGGCGGAACACCCGGCTTCGTCCGCGTCCTCGACGAACACCGGCTGGCGTGGGCGGACTACTCCGGCAACAACCGGCTCGACTCGTTCCAGAACCTGGTGACCAACGACAGCGTGGCGTTGCTGTTTCTGATCCCGGGACTCGACGAGACGCTCCGGGTGAACGGCAGGGCCGAGCTCACGGCCGATGCGGCGATGTGCGACGAGTTCGCAGTCGCCGGCAAGCCGGCCCGCGTGGTCGTCGTCGTCGAGGTCGTGGAGGCGTACATCCACTGTGCAAAGGCGCTGCGCCGCGGCGCGCTGTGGTCACCCGAGTCCTGGCTCGACCCGGCCGAGCTGCCGTCGGCGGCCTGCATCATCAAGGATCACGCCGCGCTCGACGCCGACGTCGCGACGATCGGCGAGGCACGGGACCATGACCTCCGTACGACGCTGTGGGAACCCGGCGGGTCCGACCGCGTCAACCGATCGTCCTGAGGCCGCTCACCGGTCTGGGACACTGCCACGGTGCGGAACTCGAACGGACGGCGACGGGCAGGCCGGTGGGTGAGCGTCCACCTCATTGCCGCGCTGGTCGTCGCGGCGTGTTCGAGCAGCCGGGATGTCCGCCCGATCGAGGGACCGGCGCCACCGACGTCGTCGTCGGTGCCGGACACGGACCCGAACCCGGACCCGTCGCCCGGATCGGCCTCGACGTCGGTAGCCGACACGAGAGAAGCGGACTCGACGCCCCCCTCCGCGGCGGTCCCGACCTCCTCGTCGTCGCCGCCCGGAACCAACATCTCCGGGACAGCGGTCGCGGGGAGCGCGGGACCCGTCGAGGCCGGCGGGCCGCCCTTCGGCGAGACCGATGCGTTCTCGGAGGCGGTCCGGTTGCGTGACGGGACGTGCGTCGGGTGGGCCGGTTCGGAGGGCGGCTCGACGGACGGGCTGGCCGTGGGGGCGCGCGTCGTGATCCTCGCCGCCGAGGCCGACGAGCAGATCGGCAGCGGCCGGATCCGGCGCAGCCGGTGGGAGGACGTCTCCGACGGTGGTCGGCAGTGGAACTGCTTCTTCGACTTCACGGCGACCGTGACCGGGTCGCCGGCCGAGTTCAGGGTGCGGGTCGCCGCGCTCGAGCCGTGGCTGGCCCGTCCCGACCCGGCCGACCCCGACACGTTCGTCGCCTCGGTCAACACGAACGCCGCCATCGGGTTGATCTCGTCCTGCCCGGCCCTCCCCGAGCCGACGACGTCGACGACGGAGGCCTCGACCACGTCGACGACGTCGGCACCGCGCCTCGTCTCCGATTGGCGCGCCGTCGGGCGGTACTGGTCGCAAGGGGTGGCGGCGCTGTGCAGGGCGGGGTTGCCGGTGACGGCGATCGCCCGTCCGTGCCGGCCACCGGGTGTCGGCAGCGAGTACATCGTCGCCGTCGTCGATTCAGCGGACTCGACCGTGAGCTACGACGACGGCGCCGAGGTGCCGGTCGGCACGGAGGTGACCGTGGTCGTCGCCACCGGCCGGCTCTGCGACTGACCCCGCGTCGGGTCCAGTCGGCGATCCCGCCGCGCGCGGAACTCGATGTTCGTGGAGACGGTCTGTGTCACCGCCCGTGGCCGGATGCGGGCACGTGTGGTGACACAAACGGTCGGGATCCCGCCTTGACAAGGCATATTTCAACAGTAGACTCTGTTGTAATGAATGCCGGATGTGAGGAGCCCTTCATGACCAGTGCCACGCCCACCATCGCCAAGACGGCCGTCGTCACCGGCGGTTCACGAGGACTGGGTCGGGCGATCACGGCTGCGCTGGCCGACGCCGGGTGGAGGATCGTCATCGACGGCCGCGACGGCCTGACGGTCACGTCCGCCGCCAGGGCCATCTCCGGGCGCACCGGCGCCGAGGTCGTCGCCGTCCCCGGCGACGTCACCGAGCCCGCCCACCGGGCCGCGCTGGTC
>JACCUL010000320.1 GCA_013811855.1 Acidimicrobiia bacterium | reverse complement strand
GTGCCGGCCACCGGCGGGCGTGCCGTCGTCGGCGCGCCAGGTCGTCGTCGTGAACGCGTTCGGGAGCTACGCCGACGTCGACTTGCTGTTGCGGCGGCCGAGCGGGTGGACGTGCGCCCGCATGGAGATGGCGGGGCGGGTCGGCCGCAACGGCGTCCGCCCGCTGGCCCAGCGCCGGTCCGGCGACGGCACGACACCGGCCGGGATCTTCCGGCTGGCCGCGCACCGGGCCCCGGACGGGCAGGTGTTCCAGGTGTTCGGCAACGGGAGCGATCCCGGCGGCCCGGCTGCCTGGCGGCAGGTCGAGTCAGGCGACTGTTGGGGGGCCACGCCGGGCACGTCGTCGTACAACCGGCTCCGCCGGAGCGCCGCCGGTGCATGCCCGTCGCCCGACGAGTACCTGCCCAACTTCGTCGGTTCGTACCGTCAGGCGGCGCTGATCGGCGCCAACATGGGCCGCCACCGGTCCGGCGACGATCCCGGTGAACCCCCGCTGGCCGCGGCGATCTTCCTCCACCACTTCTCCTTCGACGCCAACGGTGGGACGCGAGCCACGTCGGGCTGCGTGTCGCTCGGCACCACCAACCTGGCCGCCGTGCTGCGCCACCTGCGTCCGGGCCGGGCCTGGTTCGTCATCCGCTGAGACGGTCCGGCGCTCGCCCGCGCACCCCCTGCGTACGCTGCTCGGTACCGCCGACCGACATTCCCCGTGCGTCCTGCCGGTGCCACCGCGCCCGGCGACCCCGAAGGGAACACGTCATGAGCGAATCCAACGTCGTCGTCCTCACCGGCACGGTGACCCGCACCCCGCAGCGCCGGGAGCTGGCCGACGGCCGGACCGTCGTGCAGTTCGACGTCACCGTGCGCGACGACACGGGCGCGGTTGGCGTCCCCGTCGCCTGGTTCGACCCGCCAGCCGCGGGCGTCGAGGCCGAGCAGCGCGTCGTCGTCCTCGGCGCCGTACGCCGGCGCTTCTTCCGGGCGAGCGGCGCCACCCAGAGCCGCACCGAGGTCGTCGCCGAGCAGGTGATCATGGCCCGCAAGAAGGCCGAGGTGCGCCGTGCGCTGGTCGCCGTCGTCGAACGGATCAGCCCGTCGTGAGGTCACGCACCACGAACCCGGTGCGCAACTTGGGGGTGAAGAACGTCGACTTGGGCGGCATCAGCAGGCCTTCGCGCGCCGTGCGCTGGATCTCGGCGATGCTCACCGGGCGGATCAACACCGCCGCCGCGGCCTCGCCGTGCTCGACGGCCTGGCTGGTCTCGGTCAGGCCGTGCTGGTACCGGACCTCAACGTCATCGGCGAGGCCGGCCACGGCCAGGGCGTGCTCCAACCAGGCGCCGTCGAGGGCACGAGCCTCGGCCAGGGCCCCGCCGTCGGGGATCAACCACGTCGCCCCGCCGCCCGGCTCGAGCAGCAGGAGGCGACCGCGGTCGCCCATCTCGGCCAGCGTGCCGGAGCCGGGGAGGTCGGCGGGCTCCATGGCGAACGATCCGGCCAGCGCCTCACGCAGCTTCACCGCCGGTACGCCCGAATAGAGCCGATGGATGGCTTCGATGCTGACCTGGTCGGCGACGAGCTCGCCGACGAAGGCCAGGGTCTGTTCGGCCGCGGTGTCGGTGCGTCCTGTCGCGGCGCGGACCTCGTCCCGGTACGTCCGGCTGATGGCGTAGCGGTGGTGGCCGTCGGCGATCAGCACGTCGTCGCCGGACAGGTGGTCGCGGATGGCGGCGATGCGCTCGGGATCGCGGACCCGCTCAACGGTGTGCTCGACGCCGTCGACGGTGACGGCGCCGACAGGCTCGGCTGGTTCGGTCAGCAGGGCCGTCAGCCCGGTGGCCAGCGACAGCCCCCAGATGGGGGAGAGGTTGGCCGCCGTCGCCCGGGTCAGGTCGAGGCGGTCGGTCGACGCCTTGGGCGTGGTGCGCTCGTGGGGGAGCACGCCCCCGGCGCCCTCGTCGACGACCTCCACGCCGCCGAGCACCCCGACCAGGTCACGCTCGACACCGGCCGCGTCGGTGAAGCGCATCCGGTACAGCGTGAACGTCGGCTCGTCGTCGGCGACCAGTACGTCGTCGGCGATCCACGAGCGCAGGCGGCCGGCCGCGGCGGCGTAGCGGTCCGGACCGCCGCGGGGCACGTCGACGTGGACGATGTTGTGCGCGTCGCGGGCCGCCAACTCGTCGACGTCGGCCTCGGAGACGACGTCGTACGGCGGCGCGATCACAGCGTCGAGGTCGGTCCCGGGTTTGTAGCGGAGGGCACGGAACGGTTCGCAGCGGGGCACTGGCCCAGGTTGCCACGGGTCGGGCGAAGGCGGGGCGGTACGGTGCCCGGCTCGTGGACGTCTCGGCTGTGCTGTGCGACCTGGACGGCGTGGTGTGGCTGGCCGGCCAGGCCATTCCCGGGTCGGTCGAGGCCGTGGCCCGGCTCCGGGCCTCGGGCCGGCGAGTCGTGTTCGTGACGAACAACTCGGCGGCGTTGGTGGGCGACCAGGAAGCGGCGTTGGCGGCCATCGGGATCGAAGCCGTCGGCGATGTACTGACGTCGGCCGGCTCGGCGGCCTCGCTGGTGCGACCGGGCGAGCGGGTGCTCGTGTGCGGCGGGCCGGGCGTGGCCGAGGCGGTGACCGCCGTCGGAGCGGTGCCGGTGGCCGGCGACGACGACGCGGGTGCGGTGGGCGTCGACGTCGTGGTGGTCGGCTTGCACCGCGAGTTCTCGTACGCCCGGTTGACGATCGCCGCCGCGGCGATCCGCGCCGGGGCCAGGCTGATAGGCACCAACGACGACGCCACCTATCCGACGCCGACCGGTCCGATCCCCGGCGGAGGGTCGTTGCTGGCCGCGGTGTCGGTCGCCGGCGGAGTGACGCCGGTCGTGGCGGGCAAACCGTTCCCACCGATGGCCGCGCTGGCCCGCCGGCGGCTCCAGGGACCGGGCCCGGATTCCTTGGTGATGATCGGCGATCGACCGAGCACGGACGGGCGGTTCGCCAGCGCCATCGGCTGTCCGTTCGCGTTGGTCCGCACCGGCGTGACGGCGCCCGGCGAGGCGGTCGCGGGACCGGTGGCGATCGACGCGCCCGACCTGGCCGCGGTCGTCGATGTCATCGTCGAAGGTGGTCCGTAACATGGTCCGATGGCCAAGACCAACCTGAAGAAGCTGCTCGACGCCGGCGTGCAGTTCACCGAGATGTCCCGCAAGCAGGCCGAGTCAGCGGTCAAGTCGTTCGTCAAAGCCGGCGACGTGCGACGCGCCGACGCCGAGACAACGGTGCAGACGCTGCTCGAGCGCGGTCGCCAGACGGCCGGCGCGGTTGCCGAAGCCGTGCAGTCCGAAGTCGCCAAGCAGCTCGGCTGGCTGGCCAACCGGGTCGACGACCTCGAGGACCAGCTCGAGTCGATGGTGTCGCGCCTCAGCGCCGCCGGGTCCTCCAGCTCGACGTCGAGCCCGCCGCCGCCCGCCAAGACGGCCGCGGCCAAGAAGGCGCCGGCCAAGAAGGCTGCGGCGAAGAAGGCCGCGGCCAGGAAGTCCGCAACCAGGCCGGCGACGACTCGCAAGGCGACGACGCGGAAGGCGGCCGCGAAGAAGTCCCCGGCGAAGACCGCAGGCAGGAAGTCGGCGGCCAAGCGGGCACCGGCCAAGCGGGCGCCGGCCGACTCGGCGACCACCTCCCCCTCATGATGTGACGACCCGCCGACGGCTCGATGCCGAGCTCGTGCGGCGGCAGCTCACGGCGAGCCGGGTCGAGGCCCAGCAGGCCATCGACGCCGGGCGGGTGCTCGTCAACGGTGCGACGGCGTCGAAGGCGGCGCACCTCGTGGCTCCCGGCGACGCCGTGGTGCTGACG
>JACCUL010000319.1 GCA_013811855.1 Acidimicrobiia bacterium | reverse complement strand
GTCGATGGCGACCACGTGCGCCTTCGGGAAGTAGCGCGCCAGCTCGCACGTGCCGACGCCGGGACCGCTACCGATGTCGAGGACCCGACGGATCGGCGCAGCCGCGGCCGCCCGCAGTTCGGTGATCCACGCCGCCGTGGCGGTCACGAAGGCGAGCAGCACCTCGCCTTCGAGCGCGAGGTGGTCAGCGAAGGCCGCCGCGTCGTGGTCGTGGCTGTGGTCGTGGTCGTCGTCGTGATCGTGGCCGTGGGCCGGCCCTGGTCCGTGTGCGGGCATCGCGGTCACGGTAGGCCGCGCGCCAGACCGCGTCAGGGGCTGATCGTCAGCGTGACCTCGCCGAGTTGGTCGAACAGGGCGAGGATGGTGTCACCGGCGTCGAAGGCGACCGCCCGCACGAACGAGCCGGAGAGGATCACGTCGCCGGGTTCCATGGCCACGCCGAACTCGTGCAGTTTGTTGGCCAGCCAGGCCACGGCGTTGACCGGGTTCCCGAGCACGGCCGCCGCCGACCCGGTCTCCATGATCTCGCCGTTGACGAGCAGCGAGCCGCTGATCCGGCGGACGTCGATGTCGGTCAGCCGCGCCGGGTTCCCGCCGAGTACCACGAGCCCGCACGACGCGGCGTCGGAGATGCTGTCGATCAGCATGGCCGGCCCCCGCTCGCGGAAGCGGCTGTCGACGATCTCCAGCGCCGGCAGCACGAAGTCGGTCGCCCGGATGACGTCGGCGGCGTTGGCCGACGGTCCGCTCAGGTGGCGGCCCATCACGAACGCCACCTCCTGCTCGACGAGCGGGCGGTTCAGCCGCTCCCGCGGCACGACGCTGCCTTCGGGGACGAAGCAGTCGTCGTACAGGAAGCCGTAGTCGGGCTCGGTCGCCTCGAACATCGTACGCATCGCCTTCGACGTCAGGCCGACCTTGTGGCCGGCGACGCGGTGGCCGGCGGCGACCTTCAGGTCGCGTACCGCCACAGCGATGCCGTAGGCGTCCTCGACGTCGGCGTCGGGCCAACGGGCCGACACCGGTTCCGTCCATCGGCGAGTGCCTTCGGCGTCGACGATCGCCCGCGCCGCCTCGCGGTGTTGATCGGGGGACAGCTGCATGTCAACGCTCCTCGCTGTTCGACCGTTCCGAGGCGGTGACCCAGGCGATGAAGTCGGCGCTGGCCATCGTCGCGTTCGGGTCGACGTGGGTGTGCCGGGACGGGCGGGCCGCCGGGTCGGGGAAGCGTTCCACCCAGGGCGCCTCGAGGGCGGTGCGATGGGCGCCGTCGACCAGCCAGAAGCTCATCTTGGCGACGTCGTCCCACGTCGCGCCGGCCGCCTCAAGCATGGCGCCGGTGTGGGCGAACAGGTTGGCCACCTGCGCCTCGATCGCGGTCGGCACCGTGCGGGTGCCGGGATCGAACGCCGAGATCACGCTCGACACGACCAGGGGGCCGACCCGGGTGGCGACCGGGATGGCCGTCGCATGGCTGAGGCCGGGGATCGAGATCGACCGCCGATCGCTCATGCCCCACCGCCGTTGCGCGCCGCCCGCCACGCCTCGTAATCGGGCCGGCGCTCGTCGGTCAACGGGAACAGCCCGTCGGTCGGCTCGCCGGCGGCGACGCGCTCGATGGCGAACTCCTCGATCTCCTCCTGGGCCACGGCGTCGCGGGCCACCTCGGCGACGAGGGCGTGGGGGATGACGACGGCCCCCTCGGCGTCACCGACGACGACGTCGCCGGCCTCGACGAACACGCCGGCGCAGGTGATGGCGTCGTCGACGCTGTAGGGCATGTGGTGGCGGCCGTAGGTCGAGGCATGCGAACTGAGGTGGTACACGGGCAGGTCGAGGGCGCCGATCGCCGGCGTGTCGCGCAGCGCCCCGTCGGTGATCACGCCGGCGCCGCCTCGCGCTTGCACGCGCATGGCGAAGATGTCGCCGATCGTGCCGGCGTCGGGCACGCCGCGCGCCTCCATCACGACGACGTCGCCGGGCTCGACCGTCTCGACGACCTGCTTCTGGGCGGTGCGCCCGTTGATGGCGAGGTGCGTGACGTCCTCGCGCCGCGCCACGTAGCGCAACGTGCGTGCCCGGCCGACGAGGCGTTGCTCGGGATGCGTCGGCTTCAGCCCCGCGAGGAAGGTGCTGCGGATCCCGCGCATCTG
>JACCUL010000308.1 GCA_013811855.1 Acidimicrobiia bacterium | reverse complement strand
CGCCGGCGCCGGGCACGACGGCATGGCCCGGGCCATCGCCCCGATCCACCAGTACGTCGACGGTGACGTCGTGTTCGCTCTGGCCACCGGCGCCCGAGAGCTGCCGGTGGGCGACGCCGTCGGGTTCATCCGGCCCGAGCACACCCGGTTCGTCGATCTCGGCACGATCATCGCCGCCGCCGCCGACGTGGTGGCGCGGGCCATCGTCAACGGCGTGCTGGCGGCCACGTCGGCCGGCGACATGCGCAGCTACGGCGATCAGTTCCCTTCGAGCGCCGGCAGGCGGGGCACGGCCCGCAGCAACGCGACCGTGTAGTCGTCGGCCGGGGCGTCGAACACCGCCGCCGTCGGCCCCCGCTCGACCACCTTGCCGTCCCGCAGCACCATCACGTCGTCGCACAAGTAGCGGACGACGCCGAGATCGTGGGAGACGAGCACGAGGCTGAGCGCGTACTCGTCGGCCAGGCGCCGCAGCAGGTCGAGGATCTGCACCCGCACCGACACGTCGAGCGAGCTGACGGGCTCGTCGCCGAACAGGATCGTCGGTCGCGGCGCGATGGCGCGGGCGATGGCGATGCGTTGCTGCTGACCGCCCGAGAACTCGTGCGGGTAGCGCGAGCGCACGTCCGTGTCGAGACCGACGGCCACGAGCACCTCGTCGATCCGGGCGTCGTGATCCTCGTCGATGTCGAGGCAGACGAGCGGCTCGCGCACGATCGACGCCACGGTCATGCGCGGGTCCAGCGACCCGAACGGGTCCTGCAGCACGACCTGGGCCTGGCGCCGGAACCACCCCAGCCGGCGCGGCGGGCCCGGCGTGATCGGCTGGCCCGCGAAGCGGACCTCCCCCGCGGTGGCCCGATCGAGGCCGAGCAGGATGCGCACGAGCGTCGACTTGCCCGAACCGGACTCGCCGACGATGCCGAGGCTGCCGCCGGTGGCGACCTCCAGGTCGACGCCGTCCACGGCGTGGCGGACGGCGCGGGCACCGAGCAGCGACGTGCGGGGCAGGGCGAACGTGCGGCGGATGCCGGTGGCGACGAGCAATGGCTCCGTCATGTCGACGTGCGCCGGGCGGCGTCGAGGAGCTGGCGCGTGTACTCGTGCTCAGGCGAACGGACGATGTCAGCCGCGCTCCCCCGCTCGACGATCCGTCCGTCACGCATGACGATCACCGACTTCACCACACCGGCCACGAGCGCCACGTCGTGGCTGATGAACACGAGCGCCGTGCCCTCCTCGGCGACGAGCTCCCGCAGCAGCGCCATCACGCCGGCCTGCACGGTGACGTCGAGCGCCGTCGTCGGTTCGTCGGCGATGAGGAGCTCCGGCCGGCAGGCCAGGGCCATGGCGATGCCGACCCGCTGGCGCTGCCCGCCGGAGAGCTGGTGGGGGTAGGCCCGGACGGTGCGCTCCGGCTCGGGCAGCCCGACCCGCCCGCACAGCTCGATCGCCGCAGTGGCCGCGGCGCGCCGGCTGGCCCGCTGATGGACGCGCAGCGGCTCGGAGATCTGCTTGCCGACGCGCATCAGCGGGTTCAGCGCCGCTCGCGGGTCCTGGAACACCATCGCCACCTGGTCGCCCCGCAGGGCGGCGAGCTCGCGGTCCGGGCGGCCGAGCAGCTCGGCGCCGTCCAGCCGCACCGACCCGGAGATCACGGCGTGGTCCGGCGCCAGGCCGACGATGGCGAGGACGGACATCGTCTTGCCGGAGCCCGATTCGCCGATGATCCCGAGGCGGCCCCCGACCTCCAGCTGCCACGAGACGTGATCGACGACCGCCCGCCCGCCGAGCTCGACCGTCAGGTCCTCGACCTCGAGGAGCGCACTCACCGTTGTCTCGCCCGTCCGGTCGTCGGGCGGTCGGTCCGCGCCGGGTCGGCCGGGGCGAGGACGGCGCTGAACACGGGCGACGGCGCGGCCGACCGGGTCCGCAATCGTGGGTCGACGGCGTCGCGCAGGCCGTCGCCGAGGAGGTTGAAACCGAGGGTCGCCGTCAACACGGCGAGGCCGGGGAACACCAGCGCCCCGGGGTGCACCGTGACGGTCTGCTGCAGGTTCTCCAGCATCCGCCCCCACGACGGCGTCGACAACGGCGTCAAGCCGAGGAAAGAGAGCGCGGCCTCGGCCAGCACGGCGAGCGCGGCGATGAGGGAGAGCTGCACGATCACCGTCGAAGAGATGTTGGGCACGACGTGGCGCCAGACCGTCCGCCACGTCGACGAGCCGCAGGCCCGCGCCGTCAGGATGTAGTCCTGGGTCAGCACGCGTGACGCCTCGCCGCGCACGACGCGGGCCAGCACCACACCGGAGCCGAGCCCGATGGCGAGAGCCACCGTCCACACCGAGCCTTCTAGGGCGGCGACGAGGATCAGGGCCAGGATCAGCACCGGCAGGGCGATCAGCACGTCGATGACGTTGATCAGCACCTCACCGAGCCAGCGCGGCGCGACGGCGCTGGCGGTGCCGAGCGCCAGTCCGATGACGGCGGCAATGGCGGCTGAGGCAATGGCCACGAAGAGCGTCGTGCGCGACCCGTCGATCACGAGCGAGAGCAGGTCCCGCCCGGCGCCGTCGGTCCCGAACGGGTGGCGCCACGAGATCGGCAGCCACTTGTCGGCCGGGATGATCTTGCCGGTGTCGTAGGGGGTCCAGACCAGCGAAAGCAGCGCGCTCACGGTGATGACGCCGACGAGCACCGTACCGATGCGACCAGGCCACGTCCGCCACAGCGCCTTCATGCCACGACCCGAAGGCGCGGATCGATGAGGCGGTGGACGATGTCGACGGCGAAGCCGATGACCAGGACGAGCACGGCAACGAGCAGCACGGTCCCCTGGACCTTCTCCAGGTCGCGGGTCCTGATGTCACTCACCAGCATCTGACCGACGCCGGGCAACGTGAACACCCGCTCGATCACGACGACGCCGGCGATGAGGCTGGCGATCTGCACGCCGAGGATCGAGACCACGGGCAGTGAGGCGTTGCGGATCCCGTGGCGCCACAGCGCCTGCGTCCGGGTCAGGCCTTTGGCTCGCGCCGTGCGGATGTACTCCTGGTGCAGCACGTCGAGCGTCGCCGATCGCACGAAGCGCATCAGCACGGCGCCCTGCGACAACGCCAGCGTGATCGTCGGCAGCACGAGTGCGCTGACGGCCCTCCCCGGCTCATCCCAGCCACCGCGAGGAAAGGCGTTCTCGAACACCTGCCAGTGCACGACGAACACCACGATCAGCATCAGCCCGACCCAGAACGACGGGAGCGCGATGCCGAGTTGGCTGAACGCCGAGAGGGCGACACCGTCGGGCTTGCGGTGCCGGGATCCGGCCACGATGCCGAGCGGCACGGCCACAAGCACGGAGAGCACCGTCGACCCGAGCACGACGGGCAGGCTGACCGTCAGCTTCTGGCCGAGCTCCCCCGTCACCGTCGTGCCGTTGACCGGCGACTCGCCGAAGTTGCCGTGGAGCATCCCACCGATCCACTCGCCGTACTGCTCGACGAGCGGTCGATCGAGACCGAGCTCGGTGCGGATCGCGGCGAGCTGTTCCGGCGTCGCCTCCGTGCCGGCGATCACCGACGCCAGGTCGCCTGGCAGCAGCCGCAGCAGCACGAACACGAAGACGCTCGTGACGACGACGGCGAGCACCAGCTGCCCCAGCCGGCGCGCGACGTAGATCGTCAACGGCGGCTCCTGTGTGGCAAGGCGACGCCGACCGTGCTCGAGGTCACGGCCGTCGAGTCTGGACGATCACTCCGTGAAGCTGACTCCCGACAGATCGAACCGCGACGCGGTGTCGTTCGTCGGGTATCCCGTGACATCGGGTGTGGCGACCGTCAGGTCGGCGTAGAGGAGGAGCCAGTCGACGGGCGAGTCCTCGGCGATCTGCTCGGTCGCCTGCTTGAGCAGGTCGGTCGCTTCTTCGGCCGTCGGCGCCACCTTGGCGTCACCGATCAGCTGCTGGACCTCCGGATTGTCGTAGCGCCAGTAGTAGTCCGGGTTGGCGTAGTTGGCGATGTCACGCGGCTCGACGTGGAGGACCACGGTCATGTCGTAGTCGGCGTTCGTGAACACCTGCGACAGCCAGGTCTCGAACGGGATGGACACGATGTCGACGGTGATCCCGACCTCTTCCAGTTCCGAGCGGATGTACTCGGCGGCGTTGGTCGGGTAGATGTCCGGGTACGACAACTCGAGCTCCAGCCCTTCGCCGTACCCTGCCGCGTCGAGGGCCGCGGCGGCGGCGTCGGGATCGTACGGGGCGATGCCGGTGAGGTCCTCGTACCACGGATCCTGCGGCGGGACCGGGCTCCCGATGATCGTGCCATAGCCGTTGTAGAGCTCGAGCAGGCCCTGCTTGTCGATGGCCCGGCGGATCGCCGTGCGCACCTCGACCTGATCGAGCGGCTTCCGCGAGTTGTTGAACCCGAGCGTGAACTCGCCGTTCGTGGTGCCCTGGCTGACGACGAAATCGGGGTCGTCCTGCAACGGGCCGACGAGATCGGTGTTGATGCCGGTGAGGATGTCGACGTCACCGGTCGTCAACGCCGTGACCGCGGCGTTCGGATCCGTGTAGTAGGTGAACGTGGCGCCGCCGACGGCGACCGGGCCACCCCAATACTCGTCGTAGCGGCTCAACGTGATGGAGAGGCCGCGGTTCCACTCCTCGAACACGAACGGCCCGGTCCCGACGGCGCCGTTCTCGAGTCCGCTGGCGTCCTCCGCCAGCACGGCCCCCGAACGACGGGTGAGGTTGAAGAGCAGGTCGTTGTCGGGCTGGCTCAGCGTCAGGACGACGGTCAGGTCGTCCGTCGCCTCGACCGACGCCACCGACGCCAGGTCGACGGCGCCGGTACCGCCCTCGGCCCGGAAGGCGTCGAGCGACCACACGACATCGGCCGCGGTCAGGTCGCTGCCGTCGTGGAACGTCACGCCGTCCTGCAAGGTGAACGTGTACACGAGCGCGTCGTCGGAGACGTCCGGCACGGCGGCCAGGCCCGGCTGGATCTCGCTCTGCGGGCCGGCCGTGAGCAGCGTCTCGTACACGTTGTCGAGCAGCACCTGGTCCTGGGCGGCGCCGGCGGCGGTGGTGATGTCGAGGCTGGTCGGCTCGAGGACAGCACCGACGTTGACGACGCGGTCGCCGCCGCCGGGGCGATCGGTGGCGACCGGCGTGGTGTCCGGTCCGGTGCTGGCCGGTGCTGTGCTGGCCGGTCCGGTGCTGGCCGGTCCGGTGCTGGGCTCAGCGTCGTCATCGTCGGAGCAGGCCGCACCGGCGAGTGCGAGCGCCAGCAAAGTGGCCGTCAGGGCGGTTCGGCCGCTCCGACGGGTGAAACGAGCCGATGGGCGCGACATGGCATCACAGCGTAACGATTGCCGACCAGTCCGATCATATTTGGGTGTATGCCGATCAGGTTCGTCGGGATTCGCGATTACCGTCGAGTCGTGCCCGCCCTGCCGGTGATCGACGTGGCCCCGTTGCTGGCCGCCGCTCCGACCTCGGACGCCGGCGCCGTGATCGACGAGCTCGGACGGGTCGTACGCGAGATCGGCTTCTGTTACGTGGTCGGCCACGGCGTCCCCGAATCGCTGGCCGACGACCTCCACGCCGCCGCCCGGTCCTTCTTCGCCCTGCCCGAGTCCGACCGACTGGAGATCGAGAACGTCCGCTCGGCGCAGTTCCGCGGCTACACCCGCTTCGGCCACGAGCGCACGAACGGCCGGGTCGACCTGCGCGACCAGATCGACATCGGCCGCGAGGAGCCGCTGGTCAACATCGGCCCCGACGACCCGGCCTGGCTGCGCCTACGGGGGCCGAACCAGTGGCCCAGCGCGCTCCCGGCGCTGCGGCCGCTCGTGACCGAGTGGATGGAGCGCCTGGAGGTCGTCGCCGCAGGCGTGCTGCGGGCGCTGGCCGCGGCGCTCGGCCAGCCCGCCGATGCCTTCGACGCCGACGTCCTGCCGCCCGAGGTGCTGCTCAAGGTGATCCGCTACCGCGCCGCCGAAGACGGTGCGACGCCGCACGCGGCGGCAACCGGAGGCACACAAGGCGTCGGCGCCCACCGCGACACCGGGTTCCTGACGTTCGTGCACCAGGACGCCGTCGGCGGATTGCAGGTCGAGCGCAACGGCCGGCTCGTCGACGTGCCACAACTGCCGGGCGCCTTCGTGCTCAACATCGGCGAGATGTTTCAGCTCGTCACGCGGGGCTATTACCGGGCGACGGTGCACCGGGTGGTCAGCCCACCGCCCGGCATCGAGCGGATCTCCCTGGCCTACTTCTTCAACCCCCGGCTGGAGTCGACGCTGCGCCCGGTCGAACTGCCGCCGGCGCTGGCCGCGCTGGCCCCCGGCGGGGACAGTGCCGATGCCGGCAACCCGATCCTGGCCAACTACGGCGACAACTCGCTGAAGGTCCGCCTGCGCGCCCACCCGGACGTCGCCGAGCGACACCACGCCGACCTGCTCGCCTCGGGCGCCTGGTCGTCGACGCCTTCGATGGATTAGGCGGCGGGCGCCTGGGGTACGTCGTCCCTTCATGAAGAAGCTGTTGTTCGCCATGGTGATCGGGGCTGCACTGGCCTTTCTGTTCGATCCCGAGACCGGCGCCCGTCGGCGCGAAGATCTGAAGCGGCGCCTGGCCGAGAAGGGTCTGATCTCATCCTCGGACGCTTCGTCGGCAACGGGCGCCGTCGACTACTCGGCGTCCGCCTACCGGCCGAGCAGCGTGAGCGGGTGATCCTCCGATGAGCACGACCCTCTCCGATCTGGCCAGCTCGGCCCGATCCACCGTCGGTGACGCGTGGTCCACCGGGAGTGATCGCGTCGTCGACCTGGCGGCCACCGTCGCCGGCAGCGCCACCGATCTGGCGACAGCCGTCGCCGACCACGTCCCCGACGTGACCGACAAGGCCAGCGACCTGGCCCATGCGGCCCGGCGGCGCCTCCCTGGAGGGAAGCCGCCGCGATCGTTGAGCCCGTGGGCCTTCATCGCTGCCGGGATCGCCGCCTTCCTGATCGTCGGGTGGTGGCTGCGTCGGAACCACTCGGCACCGTCCTCGCCGGCCGTCGACACCAGCCCGGTGCGCGAGGGGACGGGGACGGCGGCGCGCGCCGCCTCGAACTGAAG
>JACCUL010000306.1 GCA_013811855.1 Acidimicrobiia bacterium | reverse complement strand
CCTCGGCGACCATCGCGTCGATCAGCGCGCCGTCGTCGAGGTGGGCGATCGTCGCGCCCACATGGCGCTGCTCGATCGGGCCGGCCCGCGTCTCGTCGACGTGCAGCACGGGTACGGCGTAGCGGTGGTCGTCACCTTCGGTGTACGACGTGCGCACGAGGAGGATGGCGACGTCGGCGCCCATCGGCACGGCCTCCTCGACGACCGTCTCGCGCAGCGTGGCGCCCTTGCCGGCGTACCAGCGGCGCGTCGGCAGCCACGCCGCCACGGCCCGTGCCAGCGGCGCCCGGCGGCGCAGGACCTCGGCCCACGACCCGTGCAGGTGGGGCAGGCCCACGTCGCCGCCGGCCAGCCCGACGTCGAGCGTGAACCAGAAGAAGCCGTACGGCGCCAGGGTCAACGGGTACGGCCGGTCCTCGATGGGGCGGAAGCGGTTGTTGCTGAACGCCTCGACGGGCACGGCGCCGGCGTGGTCGCGCAGATCGATGTCGACCTGCTGGGCGAGGCGGGACAGGTTGGCCACGCACAGCAGCGTCGGCTCGCCCTCCAGGGCGCGCAGGAACGCCAGCACGTGGTGGTTCTCCGGTTCGAGGAACTCGATCGAGCCCCGACCGAGCACGCGATGGCGCGTGCGCAGGGCGATCAGCTGGCGCATCCACGACAGCAGTGACGACGGGTCCGACGCCTGGGCCTCGACGTTGACGCTCTCGTAGTGGTAGGCCTGCTCGGTGATCAGCGGCAGGTAGAGCCGGTGCGGGTTGGCCGCCGAGAAGCCGGCGTTGCGGTCGGCCGACCACTGCATCGGTGTACGTACGCCGTTGCGGTCGCCGAGGTACACGTTGTCGCCCATGCCGATCTCGTCGCCGTAGTAGACGACCGGTGTGCCCGGCAGGGAGAAGAGCAGGGCGTTGAGCAGTTCGATCTTGCGGCGGTCGTTGCCGAGCAACGGGGCCAGGCGGCGGCGGATGCCGAGGTTGATGCGCATCTCGACATCCGAAGCGTAGGCCCGCAGCATCAGGTCGCGCTCCTCGTCGGTGACCATCTCCAGGGTCAGCTCGTCGTGGTTGCGCAGGAACGTCGCCCACTGCCCGCCCTCCGGCGGGTCCGGAGTCTGGTCCATGATGTCGACGATCGGCGTGCGGTGCTCCAGGCGCAGCGACATGAACAGCCGGGGCATCACCGGGAAGTGGAAGTTCATGTGGCACTCGTCGCCGTCGCCGAAGTAGGCCGCGGCGTCCTCCGGCCACTGGTTGGCCTCGGCCAACAGCATCCGACCCTCGTAGGAGCGGTCCATGTGGGCCCGCACCCGCTTCAGCGTCTCGTGGGTCGCAGGGAGGTTCTCGCAGCTCGTGCCCTCGGCCTCGTGCAGGTACGGCACGGCGTCAAGGCGCAGCCCGTCGACGCCCATGTCGAGCCAGTGGTCGAGCACGTCGAGCACGGCGTGCTCGACGGCCGGGTTGGCGAAGTTGAGGTCCGGCTGGTGGGAGTAGAAGCGGTGCCAGAAGTACTGCTCGGCGAGCGGATCCCACGTCCAGTTCGACGTCTCGAAGTCCTGGAAGATGATGCGGGCGTCGGCGTAGCGATCGGCGTTGTCGCTCCACACGTAGAAGTCGCGCTCGGGCGAGCCGGCGGGGGCGCGCCGGGCCCGCTGGAACCACGGGTGCTGGTCCGACGTGTGGTTGACGACGAGCTCGGTGATGACGCGGAGACTGCGCTCGTGGGCGGCGGCGAGGAAGCGCTTGAACGCGCGTATATCG
Organism: Acidimicrobiia bacterium; assembly: GCA_013811855.1. Taxonomy (GTDB): domain Bacteria; phylum Actinomycetota; class Acidimicrobiia; order Acidimicrobiales; family Ilumatobacteraceae; genus JALZMG01. Next base: position 2,851 of record JACCUL010000306.1, on the reverse strand, counting down.
CCGTAGTCGGGGTTGACCGTGCGGTACTCGGCGATGTCGTAGCCGTCGTCGCGCAGCGGTGAGGGGTAGAACGGCAGCAGCCAGATCGCCGTGATGCCGAGCTCGGCCAGGTAGTCGAGCTTGTGCGAGAGGCCGGTGAAATCGCCGATGCCGTCGCCGTTGGAGTCGGCGAACGCCCGCACGTGGAGCTCGTAGATGACGGCGTCGCGGTACCAGGCGTCCGGCAATCCCTCGACGGTCACGGGCGCGGCCGACCGCTCCCCGCGCTGACCGCGACTCATCGGACGGCTTCCACGGTGAAGACGTGGGCCGGGAACGCCCACGGGTCGAGGTCGACCGGGTTGTGCGAGCCGTGCCAGCGGCGCGTGGCGCCGGTGAGGTGGTCGTGCACGTCGTAGGCGATGTCGTAGGGCAGGCCGAGCTGCTTCAGGTCGACGTCGACGACGACCTGCTGGCGCTGGCGGGCGTCGAGGTTGACGACGACGAGCACCGGCGCGGCCTCGCCGGCCGGGTCGGTCTTCGAGTAGCACAGCACCGCCGGTGTCGAGGCCTCGTGGAAGTGCAACGTGCGCAGGTGCTGCAGTGCCGGTTGCTCGCGGCGGATGCGGTTGAGCCGGCCGAGCAGGGGGGCGAGGCTGTCGGGGCGGCGGAGGTCCCACTCGCGCAGCTGGTACTTCTCGGAGTCGAGGTACTCCTCCGAGCCGGCTCGCATCGGCAGGTGCTCCTGAAGCTCGAACGCCGGGCCGTAGACGCCCCACGCCGGCGACAGCGTGGCGGCCAGGATCGCCCGGATGGCGAACATCGACGGCCCGCCGGTCTGCAGCTGCTCGGTGAGGATGTCGGGCGTGTTCGGCCAGACGTTGGGCCGGAACGAGTCGACCGTGCGCTGGCTGAGATCGTCGAAGTACTGGCGGATCTCCCACGACGACTGGCGCCACGTGAAGTACGTGTACGACTGGTTGAAGCCGATCTTGGCCAGGCGCTCCATCACCCGTGGCCGGGTGAAGGCCTCGGCGAGAAAGATCGCCTCGGGGTGGTCGCCGCGGATCGCCGCGATGCACCACTGCCAGAAGGCGAACGCCTTGGTGTGCGGGTTGTCGACGCGGAACACCGTCACGCCGTGCTCGATCCAGAACCGGATGACATCGGCCAGCGCCGTCCACAGGCCCTGCCAGTCGGAGCTCTCGAAGTCGAGCGGGTAGATGTCCTGGTACTTCTTGGGCGGGTTCTCGGCGTACTGGATGGAGCCGTCGGGCCGGTGGGCGAACCACTCGGGGTGCTCGGTCACCCAGGGGTGGTCGGGCGTGCACTGGAAGGCGATGTCCAGGGCCAGCTCCATGCCCCGCTGCCGACAGCCATCGGCGAGGGTGACGACGTCGTCGGCGGTGCCGAGCTCGGGGTGGACCGATGTGTGCCCGCCCTCCGGCGCGCCGATGGCCCACGGGCTGCCGACGTCGTCGGGCGTCGGGGTGGTCGTGTTGTTGCGGCCCTTGCGCTGGGTCAGGCCGATGGGGTGCACGGGCGGGATGTAGAGCACGTCGAAGCCCATGGCCGCGACGTAGTCGAGGCGATCCAGCGCATCGGCCAACGTGGCCGGGGCGGTGTCCGGCGCGACGGCGGAGCGGGGGAAGAACTCGTACCACGAGCTGAACCGGGCGCGCACCGGATCGATCTCGATCTCGAGGGGGTGGGGCAGTTCGGCCAGCCGCTCGCGGATGCCGGCGCGCCAGAAGAGCGCGTCGAGCTCGTCGGGCCCGTGGTCCTCGGGGGCCGTGTCGTCGTGATCGGGGATGCGGCCGTCGGGGTCGTCGATGCTGTGGTGGGGGGCGCGGCGCAGCGCGCTGGCGTCGCCGGCGTCGAGGCGGTCGTGCAGCGTGGCGAGCGCGTCGGCGTCGGCCCCACTCGCCGCGGCCTGCGCCGCCGCCACGAGCGCCGCGCCGATCTGGAGGTCGACGGTGACGTCGACCTCCGCCTCCAGCTTGAGCTCCATGCCGTGGCGCCACGTACCGAGGTGGTCGAGCCAGCCGACGACCTGATACTGCCAGCGCCCGAGCGCGTCGGGCACGAACGTGGCCGCGAACCGGTCGTTGCCGAGCGGTTCCATCGGGAGCTCCCGCCAGGGCGTGGCGCCCTGCCGTACGCGCAGCGCCGCCGCCGCCCGGTCGTGGCCGTCGGCGAAGACGTCGGCCAGCACGGTGACGAGCTCGCCGAGCGTCGCCTTGGCCGGGAACGCCCCGCCGTCGACGACCGGCGCGACCGCTTCGACGATGACGCGGCTGGGGCGGGCGGACGGGAGCGCGTTCGGCGTCGGCGGCATCAGGCCGTCACGGTACGCGCCGATGCGCCCCACCGGTACGGTTCGCGGCCGTGCCGATGCGGTGGGGTCTGTCGATGGCGTTGGGTGGCGAGCTCGCCGAACCGCGGGTCGCGGCCGAGGTCGCCGCCGCCGCCGAGGAAGCGGGGTGGGACGGCGTGTTCGTCTGGGACCACCTGTGGCACCGCGGCGGCGTACCATTCGCCGACCCGATGATCACCCTGGCGGCGATCGCCGTCGCCACGACGGCGGTGCGCATCGGTCCGCTCGTGGTCCCGCTGCCGCGTCGGCATCCGCTCGTGGTGGCGCAGCAGGTGGCGTCGCTGGACCGGCTGACGGACGGGCGGCTCACGCTCGGCGTCGGGCTGGGCCACGACAACTACGGCGAGATCTCAGGGTCGGGCGACCCGCGCGACGTCGCCGTCGCCGCCGACGATCGGGCGCGCGCGGCCGTGCTCGACGCCCATCTCGGGACGCTGCTGGCGGCGCTGGAGGGGGACGTGATCGAGGGTGCCGGCGGCGAGCGCGGCGCCATCC
>JACCUL010000290.1 GCA_013811855.1 Acidimicrobiia bacterium | reverse complement strand
GCCAGGCGCTGGCGCTGGCGTCGTTCGCCAGCGCCGTCGCCGGCTACTCGGGCACCGCCGACTTCGACATCTCGGCCAGCCAGCTCGAACCCGAGTTCACGGCGTGGCTGCGCGGCCTGGCCCGCTCCGGAGGCTCGCTGTCGGGCGGCACGCCGGCCCGCACGATGGCGACGCGGCCGTCGGCGGTGAACGTCGCCGCCACGAGCGACGCCGAGCTCGCCGCGCTGGGTGCCACATCGGCCGGATTCGGCGTCCAGTACCCTGAGCCGGGCATGTGGCTGCAGGTGGTCCTGGCGGCGCCGAGCGGCGTGACGGCTCCCGACGACCTCGTCGCGGACATCGAGGCCGAGCTGGAGACGGCGGGGTGGGACGATCCCGCCGTGGCCACCACGCCCCTGCGGTCGGCCACGACGATGCTGGCCTTGCGGGCCATCTGGCAGGAGACGACGTGACCCGACGCCACCGGTGGGTCGGCGCGGCGATCGTGGCCGTCGCTGTCCTCTCCATCGTCGCCGCCTGTACGGAGGACGAGGGGTCGGGCCCGCCCGAGGACAGCAGCCTGGAGGGCGTCGACCCCGGCGACTGCATCGTCGTCGACATGGCGGTCAGCAGCGAGAAGATCGCCCTGCTCACCGACCTCGCCGGCGAGTTCAACGACAGCGATCTGGCCGACGTCGAGGGCCGGTGCGTGTTCGTCCGGCCGCGGAGCGTCTCGTCGGGCGCCGCCGCCACCCTCATCGTCGACGGCTGGCCGAGCCCGGAGGCCAACGGCGCCCCGCCCGTGATCTGGTCACCGGCCGCCTCGGCCTGGGCCGGCATCGTCAACGAACGGGCCGACGAGACGCTGGCGCCGGCCGGCACACCGTTCATGCTGACCCCGCTCGTCATCGCCATGCCCCAGCCAATGGCCGAGGCGCTCGGCTGGCCGCAGGAGCCGCTCGGGTTCGCCGACCTCGTCACGCTCGGCAACGACCCCGACGGCTGGGGCTCGGTCGGCCACCCGGAGTGGGGACCGTTCCGCATCGGCAAGACCAACCCGAACTACTCGACGAGCGGGCTCAACTTCACGATCGCCGAGTACTACGCGGCCACCGGCAAGTCGGCCGGGCTGACCGTCGAGGACCTCGACCGGCCGGCCGCCGTCGACTTCGCCACCCAGATCGAGTCGTCCGTCGTGCACTACGGCGACATCACGATGACGTTCCTCAACAACTGGTTCGCGGCCGACGTGCGGGGCACGTCGCTGACCTATGCCAGTGCCGTCGCCGTCGAGGAGAAGAGCGTCATCGACTACAACCGGGGCAACCCCGACGGCGTGCTGTCGCCGGGTGAGACGGCCCGCGTGCCCCGGGTCCCGCTGGTGTCGATCTACCCCGAGGAAGGGACCCTCTTCTCCGACAACCCGTTCATCATCCTCGACACGGAGTGGGTCGACGCCGAGGAGCGGGCGGCGGCGGAGCTGTTCCGGGAGTTCGTCCAGCTCCCGGAGAACCAGGAGCAGGTGCTGGAGTACGGGTTCCGGCCCAACAACCCGGCGGTGCCGGTCGCCGATCCGATCGTCGCCAAGAACGGCGTCGATCCCGCCCAGCCGACCGCCGAGCTCGAGGTGCCGTCGCCGGAGGTGCTGGTCGGCATCCTCGACTCGTGGGCCGAGCTGCGCAAGGAGGCCCGCGTGCTGCTCGTGCTCGACATCTCGGGCTCGATGGGCGAGCTGGAGGAGGGCGGCCAGACCCGCCTCGACCTGGCCAAGGCGGCGGCCATCAGCGCGCTCGACCAGTTCAAGGACCGCGACGAGGTCGGCCTCTGGGTGTTCAGCACCGAGCTCGGCGGCGCCGATCCGACCTACCGGGAGCTCGTCCCGGTCGGCCCGATCGGCGATCAGCAGACGCTCATCGCCGAGCAGATCGACGCCCAGCTCCCGACGGCCGGCACGCCCTTGTTCGACGTCGCCGACACGTCGTACCGCACGATGCTCGAGCAGTACGACCCGACGAGGATCAACGCCATCGTCTTGTTGACCGACGGGCAGAACGACGACGGGCGGCCCGAGGACGACGACGACCAGTTCGCCGACCTCATCGAGACGCTGCAGGCCGGCAGCGAGGGCTCGTCGTCCCGGCCGGTGCGGCTGTTCACCATCTCTTACGGCGCCGACGCCGACACGATCACGCTCAAGGCGATCGCCCAGGCGACCAGCGCGGCGAGCTACAACGCCAGCAACCCGGCGACGATCAACCAGGTCTTCACCGCCGTCATCTCGAACTTCTGAGAGTCGCGAGCGCCGTGGCGAGACGCAGCTTCCGGGACCGGTTCTTCACGCCGCGAGTGGCCAGGGCGATCATGTCGCCGCTCGGGATCGTGCTGTTCGGCGCCGGTGCCGCGGCCTCGATCGTCGCCGGCCTGCCGCTGGTGGCTGCCGCCGGGATCGGTGCCGGCGCCTGGGCGGGACGGGTGCTGGCCGCCGTCCCCGGCGACGATCGGAATCAGGCCCGTGTCGCGCCCAAGCAGCTGAGCGAGCCGTGGCGCTCCTACGCCACGCAGGCCGAGGAGTCCAAACGGCGCTTCGACCGCGTCGTCGCCTCCGTGCCCGAGGGCCCGCTGCACGACCGTCTGCAGCAGCTCTCCGGCCGACTGGACGACGGTGTCGACGAGTCGTGGCGCATCGCCCGGCGGGGCCACGAGATCGGCGCCGCCGTCGGCCAGATCGACACCGCGTCGGCCGAGCAGGAGTTGGCCGGGATGCGCCAGCGCGTCGGCGACGGCCAGCCGACGACGGCGGAGGCCGCCACCATCACGGCGCTCGAGGCCCAGCTCGCCTCGGCCTCCCGCCTGCTCACCCTCGCCGAGGGCAGCCGGGACCGCCTGCGCCTGCTCGACGCCCGCTTCGACGAGCTGCTGGCGCGCACCGTCGAGGTCAGCGTCGGCACGGGTGACTCGGAGCTGCTCGGCAACGACGTCGACGGGCTCGTCAGCGAACTGGAAGCGCTGCGCATGGCGATGGACGAGGCCGACCGGGCCACCCAGGTGCCGGGCTCCACACTCGCCGATCCGCCGTCGTGACCGCACCGACCCCGGCGCCTCCGCCGGTCGCCCCGCCCGTGGAACCGCCAGCAGCCGGGCCGGCCCGCGCGTCGCTGCTGCGATCGAACGTCGTGGTCGCGGTCGGCACCGCGCTGTCGCGCATCACCGGCTTGGCCCGGGTCGCCGTGTTCGCCGTCGTCATCGGTCGGGACGCGCTGGCCGACACGTACCTGATCGCCAACGAGCTCCCCAACATCGTGTACGAGCTCGTCATCGGGGGCGCGCTGTCGGCGGCCTTGATCCCGCTGTTCACGACGTTCCACGAGCAGCGCGACGAGGAGGCGGCCAACGTCGTCATCACCGCCGTGCTGATCGCGCTCGGCGCGCTGACGCTGCTCGCCGTGCTCGGCGCACCACTGATCTTCCGCCTCTACACGCTCGATCCGGCCGCCGGCGTCGACGTCGGCGCGCTGCGCTCGGTCGGTTCGACGCTGACGAGGGTCTTCGTCCTCCAGATCTTCTTCTACGGGTTGACAGCGCTGTGCACCGCCGTGCTCCACACGCGACGGCGGTTCTTCGCCGCGGCATGGGTGCCGATCCTGCCCAACCTGGCGATCATCGTCTCGTTCGTGTCGCTGGCCGACCCGACCGACGGCAGCTGGGGGCTCGACGACGCGGTCACCAACTCCCGGCTGCTCTGGACGCTGGCGCTCGGAACGACGATCGGCATCGCCCTGATGGGGCTGGTGCTGGTGCCGGCGGTCCGAGGCAGCGGTCTGCGCTACCGGCCCCGACTGGCGTTGCGGCACCCGGCGGTCCGGCGGCTGCTGGTGCTGTCGGGCTGGACGCTCGGCTACGTGATCGCCAACCAGGTCAGCGTGCTGGTGATCCGCAACCTGGCCCGGCCAGGCTCGGGTGACGCCGCGGCGTACATCCTCGGCTACACGTTCTTCGTGCTGCCCCACGGCCTGCTGGCCATGTCGATCGCCACCACGTTCGGCCCGGAGATGGCCCGCGCCGTCGCCCGCAAGGACCGTGCCGCCTTCGTCGACCGGGCCAGCCTCGGCATCCGGCTGATCACCTTCCTCACGCTGCCGGCGGCCATGGGGCTGTTCGTGCTGCGCCGACCGATCGTCGGGCTGCTCACGCAGTACGGCGCCTTCGACGCCGGCGACGCCGACGCCACGGCCCGGGCCATCGGTGGACTGGCTCTCGGGCTCACCGGCTTCTCGGTCTACCTGTTCGTGCTGCGGGCCTTCTACGCCCACCACGACACGCGCACCCCGTTCGTCGTCAACGTCGTCGAGAACGTGCTCAACATCGTGCTCGCCGTGTTGCTCGTCGACCGGTTCGGTGTGCTCGGCCTCGGCGTGGCCTTCGCCGTCGCCTACCTCGTCTCGGCGCTGTGGGTGCTGCACGTGCTGGCGACGAAGGTGCGCACGTTCCCGGCGCGGGCCATCCTGGCCAGCGTCTGGCGGATGCTCGTCGCCGTCGTGCTGGCCGGCGAGGTGATGTGGCTCGTCGGCACGAGCGTCGGCGCCAACCAGGGCCTCGATGCCGCGGTGCGCCTCGCCGCTGCAGGTGCCGTCGGCGTGGCCGTCTACCTGGTGGTGTTGGTCGTGCTCGGATCGCCGGAGCTGCGGGCGGTGCGGGCCCGGCTGCCCGGCTCGCGCCGCATGACCGTCTTGTAGCCTGCCGCCCATGTTCTCGCTCGCACGCAAGTGGTGGAAGTACCTGACGGCCAAGCTGACCGGCCAGTTCAACGAGCGCGCCGACTCCAAGGTGCAGCTCGAGCAGGCCCTGTCGGAGGCCCAGGGTCAGCACCGGCGGCTGCGCGAGCAGGCCGCCAACGTCATCGCCAACCAGAAGCAGGGTGAGCTGCGGCTGAACCAGAAGCTGGGTGAGCTGGAGAAGCTCAACGGCAACGCCCGCCAGGCGTTGATCATGGCCGCCGACGCCGAGAAGGCCGGCGACGCCACCAAGGCCCAGCAGTACACGACGGCCGCCGAGACCATCACCAACCAGCTCATCCAGGTCGAGAAGGACGTCGAGAGCCTGAAGAGCATGGTGCTCGAGTCGGCCCAGGCCTCGGACCAGGCCAAGGCGGCCGTGGCCCAGAACAGCCGCCTGCTCCAGGAACGCATCGCCGAGAAGGGCAAGCTGCTCAGCCAGCTCGATCAGGCCAGGATGCAGGAGGAGATGAACTCGGCGATGTCCCAGCTCAACGAGAGCGTGGGCGCCGACGTGCCGAGCCTGAAGGAGGTGCAGGAGAAGATCGAGGCCCGCTACACCAAGGCCAAGGCCCACGCCGAGCTGGCCGAGACATCCGTCGAGTCACGCGTGCTGGAGGTCGAGCAGGCCACCGCCAACGTCGAGGCCCAGAGCCGCCTCAGCCAGCTGCGCGCCGAGCTCGGCCTCGACAGCGGAACCGCCCCCCAGGTCACCGCGGCTCCCGCGCAAGAAGCAGGGCAGCCTCCGACGTAACCCGTAAGTTCAACTGTTCGTTGGAACCGGCCGTTTCGGGCGGATCCCAACCAACAGTCTGAAGGGTGTCCTCACCAGGACCCGCCGCCGAACAGCCGGACGGCGTCGTAGAACTTGTCGGCGGCGACGTAGCACAGCGCTCGCGCCGGCAGATCCCACGGGTCGTCGTAGCGCACGACGCACTGGTACTGCATGTTGCTCTTGAACCGGTTGTCGACGCTCAACCGGTCGTATCCCGACTTCCCGTGGTTGCGGTAGCCGAAGTCGTGCCGATCGCACGACTTCTGGAACACGCCCCTGTAGAAGTCGGTGATCGGGACGGAGAAGGGCACGCTGCAACCGTTGTTGTCCCAGTCGAGCGCCCTCGGATAGCGCGCCTTGTAGATGCGGTAGTTGGAGCCGTACACGCGCTCCATCGTGACGATGCGCGCCGCCCTGCGGATCGCCGGTCTCACGCTCGGCGCGAGGAACGCATCCGCCGCCGGTCCTGCCGCTTCGACGTTGAGGGTGCCGATGCCGACACCGCCCACGCTCACGGATGCCGCCAGCACGGCGGCGGTCACGAACTTCTTCACGGAACCTCCCAAGGGGTCGATCCCCGGTGGACGGGACTGTGCTCACCGGTGCGAGGCGATTGGAGGCACGACGCACCCGTCGGGTCCAGGCTGCGGGCCGATCTGCGACGGTTCAGCGCGCCCCTTGACAGCCGGGGCCGCCGGCAGTAAGGGCCGCGGGGCGATCAGCTCGGCAGCAGGACCAGGTCGTCGCGGTGGACGACCTCGTGGGTCATGCCGGCCGGGAGGTCGCTGGTGTGGCGTCCGGCGACGCGACGGAGCTGGGCGGCCTCGACGAAGACCATGCCGCGAGCGAACGGGACGCCGTCGGTGCCGACGACGTCGACCGTGTCGCCCTCGCCGAAGCGACCGTCCACGTGGACGACGCCGGCCGGCAGCAGGCTGGTGCTCCGCTCGATCAGCGCGCGGCGGGCGCCGTCATCGACGGTGATCGTGCCGGCCACCTGGGCGGCGAAGGCGATCCACAGCTTGCGGGCGGCCAGCGTCCGGTCGTGGGCCTCGAACGTGGTGCCCACCAGGTCACCGGCCACGGCGCCGGCCACGACCCCTGGCCGCGAGGCATCGGCGATGACCGTTCGCACGCCCGACCACGAGGCGATGCGGGCCGCCTCCAGCTTGCTGGCCATGCCGCCGCTCCCCCGCCC
>JACCUL010000284.1 GCA_013811855.1 Acidimicrobiia bacterium | reverse complement strand
GGTACGCACGGCGCCCGACCGACCCGGCGTCGCCGCTCGCGAGCCGCTCATCACCGCCCTCCCGATCGTGGCCGCGGCGGACGGACCGGACACCGGTGGTCCCGTCGTGACGGTCAGCGCCAGCGCGGGCGGGGTCGAGGTCGAGGTCGGGATGTCGATCGCCGGCGACGCGGTCACCGTGGCGGCCAAGGTGGCGGACGCCCCGCCGCCCGACCCCGTCGTCGTCCCACGGCCGATCCCGGAGGAACGTCCCACGCCGCCGCCCGACGCCCCGCCTCCGCCGTGGGAAGAGGACACCCGCACCACGCCGGAGGGCTACACGGCGACGGACATCGGGTGCGCTGCCGGGACGTCGGCGAGCGCGCTCGACGACTTCTTCAGCCAGCGCATGGGCCCCGTCATCGGGATGGACTACCAGCACGTGTACCCACTCGGCGGCGTGCGCTATCTGTGGCTGTTCCAGGACACCTTCGTCGATCACAGCGGGACCGCCGAACGACTCGACCAGGCGTCGTTCGTGCACAACGCGGCGATGCTCCAGGACGGCACCTGCTTCACCCTGTTCCACCGCGGCAGCGCGACGGACCCGGACTCGTTCGAGCCCGGCACGGGCGAGCGCACGCTGTCGACGTGGTTCTGGCCGCTCGGCGGCGAGACCACCGGTGACGGGCGCATCCGCGTGTTCTGGGCCGAGATGGTCAAGACGTCCGATCCCACGCCGCCCGACGGCCTGGGCTGGGTGCCGGCGCGGACGTGGCTGGCCACCTACGACGCCGCCACGCTCGGCCGGGTCGGCTTCCAGTCGGCACCCGAGTCGGGGGTCGATCCGATCTACGGCTACGCCGTCGCCAGCGACGATCAACACACGTACCTGTTCGGCAACTCCTACGACCAGAACCTGGAGCGCCAGGGCGGTTGGTGGAACGGTCCGCACTCGGCGACGCGCATGTACGTGGCGCGGGTGCCGCGGGGCCGGCTGGACCTGGTCCCCGAATACCGCACGGCCGACGGGTGGAGCGCCGACCGGTCCGCGGCCGTCGTCATCTCGCAACGCTGGAACGCGGAGAACCCGATGCAGCCGCGATTCCTCGACGACCAGTGGGTCGCCTCGACCAAGGCCGACGGCTACTGGGGTGACCAGGTGGCCATCGACGTGGCCCGTGACCCGTGGGGCCCGTGGACGACGGTCGAGCAGAACTTCCGCCCGCCGCACCGGGCCGACCCGGCGATGAACACGTATCACGCCCACCTGATGCCGTGGCTGTCGGGCGGGGCGCTCGTCGTGAGCATGTCGCAGAACGGGCGCGACATGCTGGCCGACGCCTGGCCCAACCCCGAGCGTTACCGCCTGCAGTTCTTCGCCAGCCCGCTCGTCGAACCGCCGCCGGTGATCCCGCCGTCGACGACGAGCACGACCAGCACCACCTCGACGACCGATCCGCGGCGCCCGACCACGGACCCACGACCACCGAGCCACCGCCGTCCAATCCGCCCACCGTGCCGACCACCTCGGAGCCGCCGCCGACGACCACCGACCCGACCACCACCGACCCGACGACGACGACGACAAACCCCTGCGCCGTCGAGACGACGGTGCCGTCGACCGACACCACCGATCCCACGACGACGGCGCCCGAGTCGTCATCGCCACCGACGACGGACCCCTGCGCCACCGTTCCCTGACCTCCGGGCGCGCCCCGTCCTGCGCGGTGTTCTGGGCTCGCACCGTCCCGGATTCGGGAACCACCGCGCCCAGAACGGTCATGAACGATCGACGATCAGCGTCACCGGGCCGTCGTTCACCAGCGCCACCGACATCGCGGCCCGGAAGCGACCGGTGGCGACGGTCGCCCCGAGCCGGCGCAGCTCGTCGACGACGGCCTCGACGAGCGGCTCGGCGTGCTCCGGCCGAGCCGCGGCCAGCCAGCTCGGCCGGCGTCCCGCCGAGGTGTCGCCGTAGAGCGTGAACTGGCTGACGACCAGCACCTCGGCACCGACGTCGGCGGCCGAGCGGTTCATCACGCCGTCGTCGTCGTCGAACACCCGCAGGTGCCACAGCTTCTCGGCCATCCGGACCGCCGTCGACGGCGCGTCGTCGTGGGTGACGCCGAGCAGCACGCACAGGCCGGGACCGATCCGCGACACCTCCTCGCCGCCCACGCCGACCGCGGCTTCGCGCACCCGTTGCACCACGGCCCGCATTTCAGCATGCTCGCGCGATGCTCCTCCTGACCAGCGCGGCGGCCGCGGCGACGGTGGTACCCGACGCCGGCGGGCGGCTCAGCTCACTCGTCGTCGGCGCCACCGAGCTGGTGGTCACCGGCGGCTCCGGCGACCCCCCGACGCTGTGGGGGTCGTTCCCGATGGCGCCCTACGCCGGACGGGTCCGCGACGGCCGGTTCAGCCACGACGACGTGGAGCACGAGCTCCCGCTGACGCTGCCACCGCACGCCGGCCACGGCACCGTCTTCGACACGCCGTGGACGGTCGTCGACGGCGACCGCTCGCGGGTCGCGTTGCACGTCGAGCTCGGGCCCCAGTGGCCGCTCGGCGGGTACGCCGAACAGCACGTCGTGCTGCACGACGACCGGCTGGCCCTGACCCTCGCCGTCGTCGCCGGCGACCGGTCGATGCCGGCCGAGCTCGGCTGGCACGCCTGGTTCGCCACCCGGGGGCGGATCGAGCTCGCCGCCGAGGCGATGTACGAACGGGGTGACGACGGGCTGCCGACGGGACGACTGGTGGCGCCGCCGCCACCGCCCTGGGACGACTGTTTCGTGACGCACCGCCCGATCCGGTTCACCGTCGGCGACGTCGCCGTCGAGGTGCGCAGCGACGCCGACCACGCCGTCGTGTTCGACCAGCTCGACATCGGCACGGCGGTCGAGCCGCAGTCCGGCCCACCCGACGCGTTCCACCTCGCCCCGCGGGTCCTCGCCCCCGGCGAACGCCTGGAGCGGACGATGGTCATCGCGTGGTCCGCCGAGCGCGGACGCTGATCGATCATCATGACGCTGCCCCGCCACCAACGGTCCGCCCACCGGCAGAGCTGACCGATCAGGTCCCGACGTCGCAGGTCCGTGCCACCGTCTCGATGACGCCCACCACGAACACGTCCTCACCGCGCCCTCGACCCGGGTGTACGCCATCGGGGACCAACGACGGGTCGGCGGCGGCTACCTCGTCCCACCGGTGGACGTCCGCCCGCCGGTGATCGGCGATCCCGTCTCTGATCTGTCGGGACATCGCCGCCACGTTCCCGGCCTCGGGTTGCTCGCGCTGCCACGGCACCACCCAGACCAGACACCCGACCTTGGTAGCGGCGCCTCCGCGACCGCCGACGGCGACGACGTGCAGCCTGCCGCGGCGACCGCGACCAGCCACACCGTGCCGCGGCGTTGGAGGGCGCGACGGGGGCGCATCGTCTCCGGCTACCCCGCCT
>JACCUL010000283.1 GCA_013811855.1 Acidimicrobiia bacterium | reverse complement strand
GCCCAGGCGTAGGCGTCCTCGTTCGTCCCTCGGGCCCCGCCGAGCACGGCGATGGCCGCCGGGTCGGCCGCCTGCAGGAGCTGCGCGGCGGCCTGCAGCGCCGTCGACCACGACGTCTCGGCCGGCCCACCCTCGCCCCGCACGAGCGGTGCGCCGAGACGCTGGTCGGAGCTCACGGCCTCAAAGTTGAACCGGCCGCGATCGCACAACCAGCCCCAGTTGACCGGATCGGAGTCCACGCCCTGGTAGCGGACGAGCTGATCCCGGCTCGACTGCACGACGATGCGGCAGCCGACCGAGCAGGTCGTGCACGTGCTCTCGACCTGGTCGAGGTCCCACGGGCGGGCCTTGAACCGGTACGGCGACGCGGTGAGCGCACCGACCGGGCAGATCTGCACCGTGTTGCCCGAGAAGTACGAGGCGAACGGCTCGTCCGGGAACGTCAGCACCTGGGTCTCGTTGCCGCGGTGGGTGAACGTGATCAGTGGGTCGCCGGCGACCTCGTCGGCGAAGCGGGTGCAGCGGTCGCAGAGGATGCACCGCTCCCGATCGAGGAACACGAGGTCGCTGATCGCGATCGGCTTCTCGAAGTGGCGCTTCTCCTCGAGGTACCGGCTCTCGCCCGGCCCGTGGCTGAACGCCTGGTCCTGCAGTGGGCACTCGCCGCCCTTGTCGCAGACCGGGCAGTCGAGCGGGTGGTTGGCGAGGAGCAGCTCGAGCACCCCCTCCTGGGCCCGCTTGATCTCCGGCGTGGCCGTGCGCACCACCTGGCCGTCGGCGACGGGCGTCATGCAACTGACGACCATCATCGGCCCGCGCGGTCCCTCGACCTCGACAAGGCACTGCCGGCACATCCCGACGGGCGTCATGCGCGGGTGGTAGCAGAACCGCGGCACGTACTGACCGGCGTCCTCGCAGGCGTCGATCACGAGCTGACCGGGCCGCGCCTCGTGCGGGTAGTCGTCGATGGTCACCGTCACCGTGGACTTGGGTGGCGGTTCGGCGGCCGGCTCAACTTCGGGCTCGTCGGCCGGAGCGGTCGACTGGCCGGCCACGTCGGTCGCCGCCTCCGTCGGCGGCTCGGTCGCCGCGTCGACCTCCACCGCCTCGGCCGACTGGGCGTCGTCGCGCTGCTCTTGGTCCTCGCCGGCCGATCCATCGGTGATCGCTTCGCGGTCTGCCTGGCCGCGTCGTTCAGAGGTCGAGCCCGGGTTCGGGGCGCCGGCGCCTTCGGGCGCTTCGGCGGCGTCGGGAGCGTCGTCAGGCATGGGCGGGCTCGGTGCTCGGTCCCGGGATGGGATGGCGGGCCACGCCGTCGATCGGGCGGCCGTGGTCGATGTAGTGCTCGAACTCGTCGCGGAAGCGACCGACGGCGGAGGCGATCGGGCTCACCGCCGACGGACCGAGCGGGCAGATCGTCGTTTGCCTCGGCGGCCAGGCGATGCCGGGGCTGATCGACTCGCTCACGGCCATCAGGGTGTCGAGGTCCTCGGCCCGACCGTGGCCGTCGAGGATGCGCTTGAGGATGCGCTCCAGCCACGTCGTGCCCTCGCGGCACGGCGTGCACTTGCCGCAGCTCTCGCGGGCGAAGAAGCGCACGATCCGCCAGCAGGCGGCGACCATGTCGGTGGTGTCGTCCATCACGACGATGGCGCCCGACCCGAGCATCGAGCCGGCCTTGTCGACGGTCGGCTTGTCGAGCGGCAGGTCGAGGTGCTCCGGGTAGAACCACATCGCCGACGCGCCGCCGGGGATGAACGCCTTGACCGACCGGCCGCCGCGGACGCCGCCGCCGTACTCCGGGGCCTCGAAGAGCATGCGGAACGTCGTCGTGCCGTTGGGCACCTCGAACACGCCGGGCCGCTCGACGTGGCCGCTGACGGCGAACATCCGCATGCCCGTGGACGTCGGGGCGCCGATGTCGTGGAAGGCCTGGCCCGACTCGGTGACGATCCACGGCACGTTGGCCAGTGTCTCGACGTTGTTGACGATCGTCGGCTGCATGTACAGCCCCTTGGCGGCCGGGAAGTACGGAGGCTTCAGCCGCGGCATGCCCCGCTCGCCCTCCAGGCTCTCGATCAGCGCCGTCTCCTCGCCGACGATGTAGGCCCCGGCGCCCCACGTCAACGTGACGTCGACCGAGAAGTCGTGGCCGAGCACGTTCGTGCCGACGATGTCGTTGGCGTAGGCGTCGTTGAGGGCCCGGGCCAGCCGCTCCTGGGCCAGCGCCATCTCGCCGCGGACGTAGAGGAACGCCTGCACCGCCTCGAAGGCGTAGCAGGAGATGACGATGCCCTCGATCAACTGGTGCGGATCGAGCTCCATGAGCAGGCGGTCCTTGTACGTGCCCGGTTCGCTCTCGTCGCCGTTGACCACGAGGTAGCGCGGGAACACGTTCGGCGGCAGGAACCCCCACTTGGTGCCGGTCGGGAAGCCGGCCCCGCCGCGGCCCTGCATCTCCGACGTCCTGACCTCCTCGTGCACCTGTTGGGGCGTCTTGCCAAGTGCGGTGCGCAGCGCCTGGTAACCGCCGGTGCGGACGTAGCCGTCGTACGTGTAGCCGTCCTCGACGTCGAAGCGCGACGTGATGATCTTCGGTCCCGTCGGCACCAGCCCGGCGACGTGGAACGACGGAACCTCACTCATCGCGCGTCGACTTCCGCTTGCGCCGTGGTGCCGGCGCCGGACCAGCGGTCTGTGGTGCGCTGGCGGACGCGGGCCAGCGTGCCGAACCGGGGGACCTCGTCGCCGAGGCGGCCGGCGGTGAGCTTGTCGATCAGCGCGTCGAAGTCGTCGGGCGTCACGCGGTAGCGGTAGCGGTAGTTGACCTCGATCGCCGGCGCCTCGGTGCAGGCGGCGATGCACTCGACGTCCTCCAGCGTGAACATCCCGTCGTCGGTGGTGGAGCCGGCGCGGACGCCGAGGCGGCGCTCGGCGTGCTCCAGCAGCTCCCACGCCCCGAGCAGTTGGCAGGAGATGTTGGTGCACACGTCGATGCAGTAGCGCCCCACGGGGTGGAACTTGAACATCTCGTAGAACGACGCCGTCCCGTAGACCTCGGCCGGGGTGACGCCGACGAGCTCGGCGATGTGGGACATCGACTCGTTGCTGACCCAGCCGTGCTGCTCCTGGGCCAGGTGCAGCAACGGGATCAGCGCCGACTTCGGCCGCGGGTAGCGCCCGATGATCTCCTTCGCGATGGACACGTTGGCGTCGGACAGCCGGCTCATCATCGGTCCTCAGCGGAGATCCAGGTTCTGATTCCCAGAACCCGCGCTTTTTCCCGGGTTTCGCGGCTCAGAATCGCCCCTGTCCTCACCGGTCCACGTCCCCGAGCACGGGGTCGACCGACGAGATGATGGCCACGGCGTCGGCGACCAGCGCACCGCGCATCATGTGGGGCAGGCACTGGATGTTGACGAACGACGGCGCCCGCATGTGCAGCCGGTACGGGCGGGCCGATCCGTCGCTGGCGATGTAGCAGCCGAGCTCGCCCCGCGGGCTCTCGACGGCGACGTACACCTCGCCCTCGGGCACCTTGAAGCCCTCGGTGAAGATCTTGAAGTGGTGGATCAACGCCTCCATCGACTCGTCGATGCGTGCCCTCGGCGGGGGCGTGACCTTCTTGTCCTGGATGCGATAGTCGCCCGCCGGCATGCGGTCGAGCACCTGGCGGACGATGCGCATCGATTCGCGCACCTCGTTGAGGCGGATGGCGTAGCGGTCGAAGGCGTCGCCGTACGAGCCGACGATGACGTCGAACTCGACCTCCGGGTAGCGCAGGTAGGGGATGCCGCGGCGGAGGTCCCAGTCGACACCGGTCGAGCGCAGCACCGGACCGGTGGCGCCGAGGGCCAGCGCCTCGGTCGGCGTGATGACACCGACGCCCTGCAGCCGCTCCCGCCAGATCGGCTGACCGGTCATCAGCGTGTCGTACTCCTCGAGTCGCGGCGGGATCAGGTCGAGCAGGCGCAGCACGTCGTCCCGCCAGCCGGGCGGCAGGTCGGCGGCGACCCCGCCGGGGCGCACGTAGTTGTGGTTCATGCGCAACCCGGTGACCTTCTGGAAGAAGCGCAGCACCTCCTCCCGCTCCCGCCAGCCGTAGATCATCATCGAGACGGCGCCGAGGTCCATGCCGTTGGTGGCGAGGAACAGCAGGTGGCTCGACATGCGGTTGAGCTCGGAGAACAGCATGCGGATCCACACCGCCCGCTCGGGCAGGTCGCCGTCGATCCCGAGGAGCTGTTCGGTCGCCATCGAGAACACGAGCTCGTTGAAGAACGGGCTCAGGTAGTCCATGCGGGTGACGTTGGTGCCGCCCTGCATATACGTGAGCTGCTCGCCCGTCTTCTCCATGCCGGTGTGCAGGTAGCCGATGATCGGCTTGCAGCGCAGCACGGTCTCGCCCTGGAGCTCCAGCATGAGCCGCAGCACACCGTGGGTGCTGGGGTGCTGCGGCCCCATGTTGATGATCATCGTCTGGTCTTCGTCAGGATCGACGGGCGCGCCACCCAACTGCGCCGCTTCGGTCTCGCTCATCCGCAAGACCGCGCCGACCTCGCGCAGGAGCTCCTTGGCCGACACCTCCGAGCGCGGCTTGAGCTCCTGCCCACCCTCGGCGGTCTGGACGATGAGATCACTCATCAGCCATTGCCCGCCTCCTTGAACTGCACGGGGATGGCGCCGACCGTCTCGTCCTTGCGCAGCGGGTGACCGATCCAGTCCTCGGGCATGAGGATGCGAGTCAGGTCCGGGTGGTCGGTGAACTCGACGCCGAACATGTCGTAGACCTCGCGCTCCATCGCCTCGGTGCCGGGATGGACGTCGAACAGCGTCGGGATCGTCGGATCGCCCTCGGGCACCTGGACGCGCAGCCGGGTGCGTCGCCCGGTCTGGATGTCGAGCAGGTTGACGACGACCTCGAAGCGTTCGGCCGTGACGCCGTCGGGCAGCGGGCGTCCGGGATGGGCGAGGAAGTCGACGGCGGTCAGGTCGGCGCACGTCGTGAAGCCGTCGTCGGCCATCGCCTTGACGACGTCGACGTACCGCTCCCGGCTGGGGTGCAGCACAACCTGGCCGAGCGAATCCGCCCGCGGGCAATCGAACATCGAGGTGTCCGACACTCAGTGCCACACCCATCTCCGCCGGGCGAGCTGGCGCTCGCGCCGTCGGGAACGCGCTCGCTGCGCTGGCACGTTCAGCGCCCCCCGAGCAGGATCGGCACCGGGCCCGTCGAGGCGACCTCGCGGACGTGCACGTCGGCGCCGGCGCCCGACTCGGCCCGCCGGCGCAGCAGCTCACCGGTCTCGATCAGGCCGTGGAGTGTCTCGATGGCGTGCAGCAGGGTTTCCGGCGTCGGCGGGCAGCCCGGCGCGTAGACGTCGACGGGCACGATCTGGTCCACGCCCTGCACGACGGCGTAGTTGTTGAACATGCCGCCGCTCGACGCGCACACACCCATCGAGATGACCCACTTGGGCTCCATCATCTGGTCGTACACCTGACGCAGCACGGGCGCCATCTTCTGGCTGACCCGGCCGGCGACGATCATGATGTCGGCCTGGCGCGGCGAGGCGCGGAACACCTCCATGCCGAAGCGGCTGAGGTCGTAGTGGGCGCCACCTGTCGCCATCATCTCGATGGCGCAGCAGGCGAGGCCGAAGTTGGCCGGCCACGAACTGCGCGAGCGGGCCCAGTTGACGAGCTCTTCCAGGCGGCTGGTGATGACGTTGTGGGTGAGTGCGCCCATGCCGTCGTCGAGCAGATCGTTGACGAGCCCCATCTACGCCGCCTCGCCCGGCTCGCCCCGCCCCTCGGTGCCGACCCGCCGGATCGTGGTCGTCGTGGTTCGCTCCGGGCTGACGACGGCGGCGGCCGACTCCAGGTTGCGCGAGCGCTGCAGGGGGCCCCAGTCGAGCCCGCCCCTGGCGACCTCGTAGACGAACGTCAGGAAGAACAGGACCGAGAAGACGACGATCGCCACGAACCCGTACAGGCCGAGCGAGGAGCGGGCGACGGCGTACGGGTACACGAAGATGATCTCGATGTCGAACATGATGAACAGCATCGCCACGATGTAGAAGCTGACCGGGAAGCGCTCGGGCGGCTCCTGGCTCGGGAGGATGCCGCACTCGTACGGCGCCGACTTGGCCGACGACGGCCGACGCGGCGCGAGCAGTCGGGAGGCGCCGAAGCTGAGCGCGCCGAAGAGCACGGTGACGATCGCCAGCGCCACGACGGGCAGGTACTGACTCACGACGGTCCCATCAGCTGATGACGGCCGGGGTGGCGCTGCGGTTGGTGACCAGCACCCGCTCGCGACGGTGCAGCAGCCAACACAGCGTGAGGAAGATGAGCGAGCCGCCGATGGTCAGCACGAACGCCGGCTGGCGGCGGGCGCCGAGGTCGCGCACCATGTACACGTACTGGTGCTGGCGGCTCTCGTCGATCTCCGGCGTGGCCGGCGCCCGGCCGGACTCCTCGAGCAACGGCTCCAGCGGCGCCACGTCGACGACGACGTAGTGAGGCTTGTGGAAGAAGGCCACAAAGTCGATGCGGTCGCCGAGCTTCGGGTACCGCTCGCCACCGGTGTCGTAGACGGCGACGACGCGGTAGTCACCGGCTTCGAACGTCGCCGTCTCCTCGAGGAACTCACCGGCGGCGGCGCCGGCTTGGCCGAAGGCGGGATCGGACTCCTCGAGAGTCTCCCATCCCTCGGCCTCGAACTCGTCGGCGACGATGGTGGCCTCCTCGGCGAACGTGGCGTCGTCGGGCACGGCGACGGGCTCACCGAAGACCCCGGCCCGGGAGAGCGCGCCGGTGTCCTGCAGGACGGTGCGGCCGGGCACGGCCGCCCACGACGGCTCCGGGCCCTTCAAGCCGATGCCGTAGATCATCCAGACCACGCCCATCAACGACATCCAGCCGGCCAGGCCCGTCAGCGCGACGAGGAAGCCGAGCCGGGCGCCGAGGTTGGTGGCCATCACCAGGTAGATGCCGCCGCACAACGTCACCACGGCGATGATCACGATGAGGACGCCACGGAGCTCGGGCTCCCACTCGATGCCGACGATGGCCGACAGCAGGCCCGTCATCAGAGGCCCCGCACGTACTCGGCGATGGCCTCGAGCTGCTCGTCGGTCAGCATCCCCCCGAAGCCGGGCATGCGACCGCTGCCCTGGGCCTGCGGGGCGTACCCCTGTCCGTTGACCGAACCGAGGCGGAGGAACTCGAGCATGTCCTCCTGCTCGGGAAACTTGGTGTTGACCGAGCCGCCAGTGAGGTTCCACCCGAAGGCACCCTGGCCGGTCTCCTGCGGGTCGCCGTAGCTCCAGCCCTTGGTGTGGCAGCGGGCGCAGGAGTAGGCGCCGCTGTTGAGCTCCAGATTGAACAGCGCCTCGCCGTAGCTGCCGTACGTGCCGTCCTCGACGGACTGGCGGGCCAGCGTGTCGATGTCGGCCTGGACCTCGTCGGGCAGGTGGCCGCCGTCGCAACGGCGGTTCTCCTCGTCGGTCTCCCCGGCAAGGCAATCGACCTGCTGGATCTGGATCGAGTCGATGTAGGCGATCAGGCTGTCGATCTGCTGGGCGTTCATCGGTCCGCCGCCGACGAGGCCCCACGCCGACATCGGCGAGCCGGGCCGGCCGTAGTTGAGGATGTACTCGACCTCGTCCTCGTCGTACCGGTAGAGCACGGTGTTGAGGGCCGGAGCCTTCCAGTTGACGGCCCGGACCTCACCGGTGAGGGCGTCGGTGACGGTGTACGCGGCCTCGCCACCGGTGGCGTTCATGCCGCCGTGGCAGCCGGCGCAGTTGAAGCCGCCGTCGGCCGTGGTGGCGAACAGGTCGGCGCCCCAGTTCTCGAACCGGTTGTCCGTGCCCTCGACCGCCCCGGCCTGGCGGCTGGGCTCGAGGATCCAGTAGAGCGGCAGGCCGATCACGACGACGACGAGCAGCAGCACGCCGAGGAGCTGGACCAGCTCGAGGCGCCGACCCTCGAGCTGCTCGTCGTCGTAGTACGGCCGGCGGTTGGCGGCCAGCTCGATCTCCGAGCCGACCTCCCGGCGGGCCGAGCCGATGTTGAGGACGGCGTAGACGATCCAGCCGACGACGATGACGAGGACGAGCACCCACGCGATGGCCGTGGTGCTGAGCGCGAGCATCAGTGCTCCTCGGACCCCGTGATGCAGTGCGGTCCCTCGGCCTCCTGGCCTGTGGTGTTGGTGCCGATGGCGGGTCCGGCGACGATCGTGCCGGTGTCAACGGTGACGTCGCCGTTGGCGGCGACGGTGACCGGGAAGCGGTCCATGCCGCGAGGCGCCGGCCCGGCCTTCTTCTCGCCGACGCGGTTGTACTGCGAGCCGTGGCACGGGCACTCGAACCAACCGCTGGTGGCGCACGACGGGACGCGGCAGCCGAGGTGCGGGCACTTCTGGTACAGCGCGACGACGCCCTGCTCCATGCCGGCAACGATCGTGTCGGCGTAGACGGCGCGAGCCTTGGGGATGGCGTCGGCGGGGTACTCGGTGATCCACGTGCGGGCGCTGGAGGCGTAGAAGAACCCGTCGCCGGTGCGGATCGTGTCGAGGATGTTGTCGAGCTTGCCGACGTTGACGGCCTGGCCGAAGCCGCCGGTGGCGGTCGGCCACAGGAAGGCGACGAACCCTGCGGCGGCGAACGCACCGACGCCGGCGCTGGTCAGCGTGATGCTGGCCCGGTTGAAGAACATCCGCCGGCTGACACCGATGGCCTCGGGGTCGGGCGGCGACCACGGGATCAGCGGGGCGGGCTCTGCCGGGGCGATGTCGGTGCCGTGGCGGGCGGCGACGCCTGCCGCCTCGACCTCGTCGGCCGTCGGACCGCGCTCGACGAGGTCCTCGGCGGGTCGCGTCCGGCGCGCCGAACGGTCGCGACGGCGCGTCTCGTTGGACAGCGCGCCGGCCCCGCGCACGTCGGTGCGCTTGGCCAACGTGACGAAAGCGAGCGCGGCCAGCACGACCGCGGCGCCGATGGCGATGGCGATGAAACCTGCGGCAGACATGGGGGTGATCTCCCTCTCGAGCTCAGAGCTCGAAGAAGAGGCCGTCCTTCCACGGCAATGTGAAGTTGAAGCCGGGGCCGCGGAAGAACGAACCGATGATGACGAGCACGGACCAGAACATGAAGTGCACGGTCATCAACGACGTGGCGAACTTGCGGTCCTCGGGCTTGTTGGACGGGTTCTTGTCGATGAACGGGGCGAAGATCAGAACGATCAGGCCGACACCCGGAATGGTGACGCCGGCGATCATCGGGTGGAACATCGTCAGCAGTTCCTGCAGACCGAGGAAGTACCACGGCGCCTTGGACGGGTTCGGCGTCTGGTTGAAGTTGGCGTTCTGCAGGAGTGGGGCGTTGACGAAGACCGAGAACACGAACGTGAACGCAAGGCAGGCCAGCGAGGCGACGAACTCGGCCGCCAGCAGGTGGGGCCACGTATGGACCTTGTCGATCGGGGAGGCCTTGACCTCTTGGATCGACCCGCTCTTGACGACGGTCAGCAGGCGTTGGGTGTGACCGCCAGGTCCCGCCCCCACCGGGACGCCGGCGCCACCGGGCGCGGCCGCCACGACGGCGCCGACCTTCTCGGCCACGGCGACGGCGCCGGACGAAGGTGCCGTCGCCGTCCCGGCAC
>JACCUL010000277.1 GCA_013811855.1 Acidimicrobiia bacterium | reverse complement strand
ATCCTGTGGCGGCCGATCGCCGTCATCGCCGTGATCACGGTGATCCTCGCCATCGCCGCTTTCGAGTTCTTCGGCAAGGTGTCGGAGAAGGGCTACCGCCCGGCGGTCGCGCCCGGCCTGGCCGCCTGCGTCGCCGCGCCGCTCGCCGCCTACTGGCTCGGTGACCAGACCCTGCCGCTCGTCGTGGCGTTCGCCTTCATCGCCGGCGCCACCGGGTTCGTCGGGGCCAGCAGCGTCGAGTCCGGTCCGCTTCCGAACATGGCCATCACCACGATGGGCGTGGTCTGGATCGGCCTGCTCGGCTCGTTCGCCGCCCTCATCCTGCGCTGGTCCGTCGAGCCCGGCACGAGCGACGTCGGCACCGACACGCTGTTCCTCGTCGTCCTCGGCGTCGTGGCCAACGACATCGGCGCGCTGCTCGTCGGCTCGGCCATCGGCAAGACACCGCTGCGGGCGTGGATCAGCCCGAGCAAGACCGTCGAGGGCCTCATCGGGGGCGCGCTGATGACGCTCCTCGTGATGTTCGTGTTCGACCTGGTCGAACGGTCCACGACGTGGACGAGCCTCGGCGACGTGATGCTGATCGGCCTGGTCATCGCGGTGTTGGCGCCGCTCGGCGACCTCACCGAGAGCATGTTCAAGCGCAACTTGGACGTGAAGGACTTCGGCACCGTGGTGACCGGTCACGGCGGCGTGCTCGACCGCTTCGACGGGTTCCTCTTCGTCCTCCCGGTCGCGTACTACGTCACGTTGGTGCTCGAACCCTGGGCCGGGTAGGGAACGCCGTTCCGGTCCGCGTCGCCATTGCCGGCTCGTCCGGCTCGATCGGCACCCAGACGCTCGAGGTCGTCGCCGCCGAGCCCGGTCGCTACGACATCGTCGCGCTCGGTGTCGCCACCTCCGTCGACGTGCTCGTCGAGCAGGCATTGGTCCACCGCCCGTCCGCGGTCGCCGTCCTCGACCCGGCCCGCCGGGCCGAGGTGGCGGCGGCCCTGCCGTTCGCCCAGGTCGTCGACCGGCTGGAGGATCTCGTCGAGCCGGCCGACGTGGTCGTCAACGCCGTCGTCGGGTTCGCCGGCCTTCCCGTCACGGTGGCCACGCTGCGGGCCGGCAAGCGCCTGGCGCTGGCCAACAAGGAGAGCCTCATCGCGGCCGGCCCGGTCGTCCAGCCGTTGCGGTCGACACCGGGCGCCGAGCTGATCCCGATCGACAGCGAGCACGGCGCCTTGCACCAGTGCCTGCGATCGTCCGACGACGCCGGCCGGGAAGTGGCGCGGCTCCTACTGACGGCGAGCGGCGGGCCGTTCCGGGGCCGCTCGGCCGAGGAGTTGGCGGCGGTGACCGTCGACGAGGCGCTGGACCACCCGACGTGGCAGATGGGTCCCAAGGTCACGATCGACTCCAGCACGCTGATGAACAAAGGCTTGGAGGTGATCGAGGCCCACGAGCTGTTCGGTACGTCCTACGACGCCATCGAGGTTGTCGTCCACCCACAGTCGATCGTGCACTCCATGGTCGAGTTCACCGACGGATCGACCATCGCCCAGCTCAGCCAGCCCGACATGCGGCTGCCGATCGGCTACGCGCTCGCCTACCCGGCCCGCAGCGCTGTGCCCTTCGGTCGCATCGACTGGCGGGAAGTCGGGCGCCTCGACTTCGAGCCGCCCGACACGAACACGTTCCGCTGCCTGCCGTTGGCGTACGTGGCCGGCCGGTTGGGGGGCAGCGCACCGGCCTGGCTCAGTGCTGCCAACGAGATCGCCGTCGACGCCTTCCTGGCCGGACGCCTGCGCTGGAGCCAGATCGCCGACGTGTGCAACGGCACGCTCGACCGGCATGATGCAGGGATGCCGGTGACCGTCGAGGACGTCGTGGAAGCGGATCGTGCCGCCCGTCGCGTCGCCGCGGGCCTGGTGACGGAGGTGGCGGTGTGAGATCCACCGAGACGACGGGGCCACCCGGGCGCTACGAGCGCTTCCGCGGCGAGGTGATGGCCGGCGGCTCCGTGACCGAGCGCCCCGCGGTCGAGGAACCACCGGGCGGCGGTCCGGCGGGCACAGCCCTCGGCGCCGTGATCCTCGGGCTCCTCGTGTGGCTGGGCGTCACCAACCCGTGGATGTTCCTGTTCGTCGTCGGGATCCTCACGTCGGTGTTCCTGCACGAGCTCGGCCACTTCGTCACGGCGCGTCTGACCGGCATGAAGGCGACGCAGTTCTTCATCGGGTTCGGCCCCCGCGTGTGGAGCTTCCACCGCGGCGAGACGGAGTACGGGGTGCGGGCGCTGCCCCTCGGCGCGTTCGTCCGGATCATCGGTATGAACAACCTCGACGAAGTGCCGCCGGCCGAGGAGGCCCGCACGTATCGCCAGCAGACGTTCCCCCGGCGGCTGCTCGTCATCAGCGCCGGGTCGCTGATGCACCTCCTGCTCGCCGTCGTCCTGCTCTTCACGGTGTACGGCTGGCGCGGCGAGCTGGTCGAGGGCGACGGCGCCCAGGTCGGGCAGGTCCTGGCGGGCGGACCGGCCGCGGCCGCCGGTCTGCGCTCCGACGACGTCATCGTCGACATCGACGGCGTGCCGATCGTCGATTCCGAAACGCTCGGCGAGGCCGTGCGCAGCCACGATCCCGGCGACACGGTGACCATCGCCTTCGAACGTGACGACGTGGCCGGCACGATCGAGGCGGTGCTGGGCCGCAACGAGGACCCCGGCGAGCTGTTCGGCACGGCGCGGCTCGGCGTCAGCACGGGCGGCGTCGTCGAGTGGCGGGAGATGGGCGTCGGCGAAGCCGCGGTGTCCAGCGTGACCGATCTCGTGCCGAACGCGTGGAACTCGACCAAGGGCGTGATCCAGGTCCTCAACCCGGTGAACATCTGGAACCACCTCAGCGGGCAGACCGAGGACCTGACCACCCGGCCGACCACCGTCGTCGGCATCACCGAGGTCAGCGGCACGATCGGCGAGACCCAGGGGATCATGGGCGTGCTGTTCCTGCTGGCCGCGCTCAACGTGTTCGTCGGGGTGTTCAACATGTTCCCGCTGCTGCCCCTCGACGGTGGACACGCGGCCATCGCCGTCTACGAACGCATTCGGGAGCGCAACGGCCGGCGCTACTTCGCCGACGTGTCGAAGCTGATGCCGTTCGCCATGGGCGTGATCGTCCTCTTGCTCGTGCTGTTCATGTCGGGCCTCTACCTCGACATCACCAAGCCGCTGCGATGAAGACGGGGACGACGGCGGCCCGGCACGAGACCCGCCAGATCCATGTCGGGTCGGTCGCCGTCGGCGGTGGCGCACCGATCTCGGTGCAGTCGATGACGATCACCAAGACGGCCGACGTCGAGGGCACGCTGCAGCAGATCTACGCATTGACCGCCGCCGGGTGCGACATCGTCCGTTGCACATGCAACGAGCAGGAAGCGGCCGAGGGGTTGGCCCAGATCGTCCCTCGCTCACCCGTGCCGATCATCGCCGACATCCACCACCAGTACCGCATGGCGCTGGCGGCGATGGAGGCCGGCGTGCAGGGGCTGCGGCTGAACCCCGGCAACATCCGCCGTCCCGAGCACATCAAGGCCGTGGCGGCCGAGGCCCGCGATCGCGGCGTGCCCATCCGCATCGGCGTCAACGGCGGCTCGCTCGACCCCAAGCTGTACGAGAAGTACGACGGTGTCACGCCCGAGGCCATGGTCGAGTCGGCGGTGCAGGAGATGGCCTACTTCGACGAGGTCGGCTTCGACCTGATCAAGATCTCCGTGAAGGCGTCGAGTGTGCCGCTGATGGTCGAGGCCTACCGGCTGCTGGCCGAGACCACCGATCACCCGCTGCACCTCGGCGTCACCGAGGCCGGGCCGCCACCGGCCGGTCTGATCAAGGGGACCGCCGGCATCGCCACCCTGTTGCTGGAGGGCATCGGCGACACCATCCGCTATTCGCTCACCGCCGATCCGGTCGACGAAGCACGGGCCGGCCGCCAACTGCTGGAGTCCCTGGGCCTGCGCGAACGCAAGAACATCGACCTCATCGCCTGCCCGTCGTGCGGCCGGGCCGAGATCGACGTGATCGACGTCGCCCAGCGGGCCATGGAGGCGTTCGGCGATCGCGAGATCCCGCTGCAGGTGGCCGTGATGGGCTGCGTCGTCAATGGTCCCGGGGAGGCGCGGGACGCCGACTTGGGCATTGCCGCCGGTGCCAAGCGAGGGCACCTCTTCGTCAAGGGACGCAACGTCGCCGTCGTGCCCGAGGACGAGATGGTCGAAGCGTTGGTCGAGTGGGCGGAGTTCATCCACGAGCACGGCGTCAAGGCCGCCATCGCCCGCGCCGACACCGTGCGCGCCGAGCGGGAGGCGGCTCGTGACCGCGCCGCCCTGCTGGCGTCACAGGGCGCCGACGCCAATCACGCGGCCGAGAAGATCGTCGAGATCCGCCGGACGGTCGACGCCAGCTCCGCCTCCGACCGCTGAGGCCGGCGAACCAGGACAGCCGAGCGGCTGGTCACGCTGTCGCCGCCAGCGCATCGTGGGAGCCGATGGCCTGATCGTGACGGAGCGCGCCGCGGGCTACACGCTCGCCGAGTCGACGACTCCCGGCGACGCCACGTAGGCCGTCTCACCGTCCGCGACGTCGAGCTCGGCGCCTGCCGGGACGTATGTCGTGCGGCCCGCCGTCGTCACGGCGAGCTCGTGACCCGCCGAACGATGCGTCGCCGGTCCTGCGATGGACAACAGTCTGACGGCCGTCCCCGGCAGTTCGTACTCGTCGGCGGGTGGCATGACCGGCTCGTCGAGCGGCGTCGGGTCGAAGGTGCGCAGGAAGTCGTCGACGTCGACGGGCTTGTCGGTGAGCCCACCGCGAACGACGTTGTCGCTCGCGCCCATGAGCTCGATGCCGGCGCCGCCGAGGTAGGCATGCAGGTGGCGCGGCGTCAGTCGCATCGTCTGGCCGGGCTGCAGTGTGACGTGGTTCAGCAGGAGCGTGGCGACGACGCTGGGATCACCCGGATGGCGGGCCGCCAGCCGGGTCACCCACGTCGCTTCCGGCCGGGAGTGGCGTCGGCAGACGTCGACCACGGCGTCGAGCGCGACGTCGCCCCGGTAGATCCGGGCGAGTGTCACGGCAGGTCCGGCACCATCGACGATCGCGGCGAGCTCGGTCAGCTCCATGTCCTCCAGCAGTCGCCGAGTCGCGGCGACCGGCCGGATGCCGCAGAAGGTCTCGAACGGCGTGAGCGCGCACAGCAGCTCGGGCTTCGCCTGGTCGTCGGGGTAGCGGCCGGCGGCATGGCCGGCGCGGGCTTGGGCCGCATCCGGGTGGGCCTGCAGCGACAGCGGTTCGGCGGCGGCGAGCACCTTCAACAGGTAGGGCAACTCACCCGTGACGTCGCGCAGCGGCTGGCCGTCGGCGAACCTCGCCGGCCCGCCCGGATGGGTGCCGAGCCACAGTTCGGCCCATGGACGATCATCGGGCTCCACGCCGAGCAGACCAGGGATGAACGTGCGGTCACCCCACGCGTACCGCTGGATCGCCCCCCGGATCGGGCGAGCGCTCACGCGCCGATCGCGGCGGCACGGGCGAGCACGCCGTCCCGCTCGGCGGCGATCGTGGTCGAGTCGCCGTGGCCGGTGTGCACGATCGTCTCCCCCGGCAGCGCCAGCAGCGTGTCCCGGATCGACGCCAGGATCGTCGGCTCGTCGCTGTAGGTGCGCCCGGTGGCGCCGGGTCCGCCGCAGAAGAGGGTGTCGCCGCTGAAGACGATGCCGTCGGCGGCGCCGCGAAGGCAGCAGCAGCCGGGGGAGTGGCCCGGCGTGTGCAGCACGGCCAGCTCGTGGCCGCCCACCTGGAGCGTCTCGCCGGCGCCTGTGTCGTGGTCCGGCTGGTCGTTCGGCCAGACGACGTCCCAGAGCATGCCATCCGCTGGGTGCAGCCAGATCGGGGCGTCGACGGCGTGGCGCAACGGGACGGCGGCGTTGATGTGGTCGTTGTGCCCGTGGGTCAGGACGATCGCTTTGACCGACCGCCCGTTGACGGCATCGACGATCGGCTGGTGATCGTGGGCGGCGTCGATGACGATCACGTCGCGATCGTCGCCGACGATCCAGATGTTGTTGGTGACCTCCCACTCGCCGCCGTCGAGGGCGAAGATTCCGTCGGTGGTGACGAGCTCGATCGGCATCACAGGACCACGTTCACGCCGTGGTGGTGCTTCACAGCACCACCATCCCGCCGTGGGGGCTGCGCCCCCCACACCCCATCGGCGTGCGGCTCGCTGGCGCTCGCGCGCCCGCCGTGGTGGTGCTTCACAGCACCACCACCGACCGCAGCACCTCGCCGCGCTCCATCTTGTGGAAGGCGTCCTCGACGGCGTCAAGACCGATCTCCTCGCTGACGAAGCGGTCGAGGTCCAGCCGGCCCTGGCGGTAGAGGTCGATCAGCATCGGGAAGTCCCGCGTCGGCAGGCAGTCGCCGTACCAGCTGGACT